>MNDE01000165.1 GCA_001914785.1 Acidobacteria bacterium 13_2_20CM_57_17
CCACCCCTCAGGATTCGCTATGTAACCTTCGAGGGAGTGTTCGAATGCAAAAGCAAAAACAACATGGGTTGCTGCTTGCAAAACGGGCGGTTCTTTTTTTTGCGGCGATCGTGCTGACACTGGTGTTGGTGACGCCAGCGATGATGGCGGCGGAGAATCACGAAGTCATTGTAGAGCGCAACGTAGCGGCGAAGATGCGCGACGGGGTAACACTTCGCGCGGACATTTACCGACCGAAAGCGGACGGAAAGTTTCCCGTGTTGCTGGTGCGCACCCCGTATGACAAGACGGGTGAGACGAATTTTGGATTGAAGGCGGCGGCGCGCGGATACGTCGCGATTGCTCAGGATGTGCGCGGGCGATTCACGTCGGAGGGGGACTGGTACACGTTCAAGAACGAATCGCGGGATGGATATGACACCGTGGAATGGGCAGCGGCGCTGCCGTATTCGAATGGGAAGGTGGGGATGTATGGCGGATCGTACGTGGGCGCGACACAATTCCTGGCGGCAATCGCGAAACCGCCACACCTGGCGGGGATTTGCCCCAACGTGACGGCGTCGAACTATCATGACGGCTGGGCTTATCAGGGCGGGGCGTTCGAGCAGTGGTTCAACGAATCGTGGGCGACCGGCCTGTCGACGAACACGATGCGGCGGCGCGTGGAATCCAGCGGTAACGCGCTTGGATGGACGAAGATATTGCCCTTGCGCGCATACCCTGTGCTGGAAGCGCCAGAAGCGGAGGGTTTGGCGCCCTATTTCACGGATTGGCTGGCGCATCCGAATTTCGATGAGTATTGGAAGCAAATTTCCATCGAGGACCACTACGCGCAAATCCAGGTGCCGGTGTACAACCTGGGCGCATGGTACGACATTTTTCTTGGCGGCACGCTAAAAAATTATGCGCGACTGAAGACAGAGGCAGGCGCGGAAGCAGCACAGCGCGGGCAGCGGCTGCTTGTGTACGTAGGAGGTCATGCTGGAGGTTGGGGCAGTAGAAAAGTCGGCGCTGTAGACTTTGGAGAAAAATTGCCAATCGATGGCGATGAGCTGACGCTGCGTTGGTACGACTGGCTCTTGAAAGGCGAGACGAACGGAGTGGACAAGGAAAAGCCGGTGAAGATTTTCGTGATGGGGAAAAACGAGTGGCGCGAGGAAGATGACTGGCCGCTGACGCGAGCGAAAAGCACGAAGTATTACCTGCACTCCTCCGGCGCGGCGAACGGAGTCGCTGGCAATGGCGCCTTGAGTACGGCGGCTCCCGCGGAGGAGAAGCCGGACCAATACGTTTACGACCCGAGTGACGCTGTGCCAACGATAGGCGGGCCGCTGTGCTGCGGCGCGCTGCCTACAGGAATTGGGCCTGAAGACCAGAGGCCCGCGGAGGCCCGCAACGACGTGCTGGTCTATACCGCACCGACGTTTGCAAAGGATACCGAAGTGACCGGGCCGGTTTCGTTGGACTTGTTCGTGAGCAGCTCAGCCGTGGACACGGACTTCACGGGAATGCTCGTAGACGTTTGGCCGAATGGGTTTGCGCAAAACCTGACGAGCGGAATCCTGCGGCTGCGTTACCGGAATTCTCAGGAGAAGCCGGAGCTGGCGAATCCGGGCGAGACTTATCACATCACCGTGGATTTGTGGGCGACGAGCAATGTGTTTCTCGCAGGGCACAAACTGCGGCTGGAAGTTTCCAGCAGCAACTTCCCGCGCTTCGACCGCAACCTGAACACGGGAGAAGAGCAAGCCCGCTCGACGCGAATGATCAAAGCCACGAACGTGATTTATCACGACAAGGCCCATCCCTCGGCATTGGTATTGGCTATTGTTCCTTAGCAGTCCGGCGGGAAATCAACTGTCGGGCGGCTCCTGAGCGCCACTAGTGCAGTTGCGCTAGTGTGTACGTCCAGGAGCCGTGGCTGCAGTCACGACATTGCCTAGTCAGGAAACGCTGGGCACGAACCCCCGAAGCTGCCAGTGGTTGACGGATTGGGCTTGTGGAGTTGGATGTTTCCACCCCCGCCGTTTCCAGGCGCGCATGGAGCATACGAGCCCAAATAGTGCCAAGTGCATTCATTGGCCGTGCTGTACCAGACGATTGTGCCGGTCGAATCCGTCAACCGGATGTCGAACTGGTCGTTAACACCTGGTTCGCCCGCGTCTCTGGCGCGAACGGCAAAATTGACGTCACCGAACTGGTTTGTCCTGGCCGTGCCACAGATTTTCCGGGTACCGATGGGCTGGCCCGTCTTCGGGTCCGTACCGTTGCTACCATCATCGAGAAATTGATATTCCGTGATACTGGTCCAGTGAACGTTCAAGCCAGTACCATGGTCAATGTACTCAAGGTGGCCCCAGGTTGGCGAACCGTGCTTGCACCCGCCCCCCGCACCGAAGTTCGCCTTATTACCGTTGTAAACGATCCATCCGCCACCCGTCAGGAAGTCGCACGGCGGCGTTGCCCAGGCCTTTACTGGAGGTGCCGTCGCAGTTCCGACCACCAGAATCGCGCTGGTCACGACGAGCGCCACTACGACGAGTCCGGAGGCCAATCTACAGATTCTTTTTGCTCTTTCGTTCATTTGTGCTTTCTCCTCTCGCATCTGGCTCACTTGTCGTGAGGCTAAGAGATACCTGCGGTCGCGGATGCGACCACGACGTCGGCAACTCCGGTAACAACAACGTGCAGGGCGTTCACTACGGCCGTCCCTGTGGATGAAATCGTCTGCTCGTTGATAATCACCTGGCCGCCGGGAACGGGGATCGCCTGGTTCGGGGCTCCGGTGACGGCGACGGGAATTCCATTAATCGAAAGATTGGTGAGGGTTGAACTTCCACTCCCTGGAGCGCCCGCTACCTGTGATGCTTGCGCCATTACGAAATCGGCCGTAATGCCGGTCCCGGCTACAGTCATACTCAGGTTTCCCAGTGAAGCTGCTGAGTCAACTTCATCGGCATAACTGATCGCGGTTGCACTTAGCGTTTCTGCAGTGAGCGTCGAAGGAACGCCACCTGTAAGCACGGAAGCATCGAGGGCGTCGTTGCTTCCGATAGATCCGGTACCGCTCAATACGGTGGTCATGCCGAGGATGGTCGCTTGGACCGCGCTCGCATTCCCTAAAACCGTTCCCGTTGTAGTGGTGGGCGGGGGCGGTAATATCCCGCCAAGCTGTGCATAGCCAGCCGCAGGCCAGGTCAACAGTGCCGCCGCGAGAGCAAATGCGATGGAACAGCGCCTGAGTGATATTGATCGATGCATGCAATCCTCCTTGAATTGGTAGCTGACACGCACGCACACCTGAGAGCGAGCAGGAGTAACCAGATACCGTAAGATGACTGGCTCACTTCGGGACAATGAAGTGCGCTTGCCGCGCGTCGCGGGAAATTTAAGGTCAGCCGTGCCCGCTGGCAATCGGGTGAAATTGATAATTTGGCGGAAAAAACTCCGTAAGGCCAAAGAGCAAAAGACTTGAACCCTAGGTGCAATAATTAACTTGAATCGGTGCTCGAAAAAGGCACGCGAGTTATCATCCTTCGGCCATTCTGCCCGCAACGCTTGACACCGTCTGCAACTCAGCCTACACTACGGAGTTTTTAGATGGCCCGAAAAGCTCGTAGAGCACGGATCGATGTGCAATGAGCGTGAAACGGGGCACGCACTCATAGGCAGGCAGAAAAGCATGAATAAGGGCACAGACAAGGTCAAAGCAGGCATGGACAAGAAAAGACTGGAATATTACAAGAAGAAACTGCTGGCGCGGCGGGAAGAGTTGACGAAGACCATCGCGCGCACACAGGAAGAGGGCCGGACCGCGGACGAAGATCCGACGGTGGACTTGGCAGACAAGGCCGCGAACTCCTATACGAAGGAGTTTCTGTTTGGGATGACCAATACGGACAGGGCGATCCTGAACATGATTGACGCGGCGCTGAAACGCATCCAGACCGACGAGTACGGCGTATGCGCGAATTGCCAGGAAGAGCTCCAGCAGAAGCGGCTGGAGGCCGTGCCGTGGGCAAAGCATTGTATCGCCTGTCAGGAAAAAATGGAGCAAGGGCTGCTGCAATAAATGAGCAACGAGAGTTTGTAACCACGGCTTTTGAATAACCCTCCTTTCCGGAAGCGCTTCAGAAACACGCGTTACCCAAAGGTACTTTTCTTCTTTAATTAAAGCATAAAAAAGAGTAGATTCTTGCCGGCGTGGGGCGCGCGAGCTCATCCAGTGACGCATCGGCAGCAAAACAGCAACGTGTGCGCGCGTGGTTCGCGGAGGTTAGCGATGCGCTCGTCAGCGTGTTCTTTCCTTCCGGATGCCGCATCTGCGACAGGTTATTAACGAGCGCCAGCCGCGTTCCACTTTGCGAGGAGTGCCTCTCGTCATTTGAACGCGTGCCTGGCGTCATATGTGAGATCTGCGGGCGGCCGCTGCCTGGATGGAAGAAGGAGCCGGACCAGCCGGTGCTCTGCCCCGCTTGTCAAGACAGGACGTACGCCTTTGACCGAGCCCGCAGCTTTGCAGTGTATGAAAATGCCGTTGTGCGAGCAATCTTGCTGCTGAAGTTCGAGCAAATAGAGCCGCTGGGATCGTGGTTTGCCCATCGGCTGGCTGAAGCGGTGAACAGCGAGGCAGACTGGCTAGCTGCGGACGTCGTGGTTCCAGTACCTCTGCATCGCGAGCGAGAACGAGAAAGGGGGTACAACCAGGCAGCGCTCGTCTCCAAGCCCCTGGCGAACAGGCTTCGA
The DNA here is from genome assembly GCA_001914785.1 of Acidobacteria bacterium 13_2_20CM_57_17. Lineage (GTDB taxonomy): Bacteria > Acidobacteriota > Terriglobia > Acidiferrales > UBA7541 > Acidiferrum. The sequence goes on from MNDE01000165.1 coordinate 4,747, forward strand.
CTGCCGCATAAATCCGTGCTGTTGGTGCGCACGCGGGCGCGGCCAGATAAGCAAGTGCTAAGTCTGGAGGAGCGATGGGAATCTGTCCGTGGCGCTTTTGCCACACGTCCAGGCAGCCAGGTTGACAACCTACGCGTTTTGCTGGTAGATGATGTATTGACAACTGGAGCGACGCTGGATGCCTGTGCACGAGCGCTGCGAGAGGCGGGAGCCAAGTCCGTGGTTGGGCTTACCGTAGCGCGAGCCCTCAGAAACCCCCTGCCGGACACCAGAGAATGGTAAGATAACCCGAGGAAGGCGCGATGGGCGCAAACCGGCACATGTCGGTGGATTCCCGGGGGCGCTATACCCCCGAAGTGGCGGGTGAGGTTATGCCCGGCTCCGAGGGTCCCGCAGGCAGTAGATCCTACAACCTGGTTTCGACCCGCCGTGCATCCTTGATGCAGGAGCCGGTGTTGGTACTGAATGCCACGTACGAACCGATCAACGTGACAGCCGTGCGGCGCGCGATGGTGTTGATGCTGAAGGGTGTGGCGCAGGCGGAAGAGATGCACAACGCTGAGGTGCATTCCGCGGCGCATGCGCATAAAGTACCGTCCGTGATCCGCTTGCTGGCGTACCGGCATATTCCGCAGCAGAGCCGGGCGCTTTCGCGGAAGAATATCTTGCTACGGGACCGCAACACCTGCCAGTTCTGCGTACGGGTATTTCCGAGTTCTGAATTGACGCTCGACCACGTTGTGCCGCGGTCGCGCGGGGGCCGATCCACTTGGGAAAACCTGGTGGCCTGCTGTTACCGTTGCAATAACAGCAAAGGTGATCGGACTCCGGAAGAAGCGGGGCTAAAATTAGCGCGAAAACCTCGTCCGTTTACATTGCATACTTCCAGGCAGCTCATGAGGCTGATCGGGCACCGTGACGAACGGTGGCGTAAGTATTTGTTTTACTGACATTTACGCTAGTAAATCGATTTTTGAAAAAAGTTTTTGACAAAGGAAACCTTTTTCGCTGGCAGCCATCTAACATATCAATACCACTTCGAGGACACACCCCGGGAGGCGGTTAGGGCTATGGCCCTAACCGCTTCTCTCCTTTTTGGCCAAACTTTGAGTTTGTGAATTTACGCGGTTTCATTTAGGCCGAATTCGGGAAAACTCCTTAATGCCGCCTCTTCGCTCGGGAATTCCGGGAAAACTTGATAGAGCTGCGTAATCTTGAGGATCTGTTCCACTTTCGGCGACAAGCCAACGACCTTCAGCTCTCCGTCTCCTTTGACCACTGAGACATAGATTTTCGCCAGCTCGCCGATCCCGGAACTGTCCAGGTAATGGAGACCGCTTAAATTTAGGACGATGTTTTTCCGGCCCTGCTTTAGCAGGCGGGAAACTGAATCACGCAAGGCACCGACCTCGAAGGAAGTCAAGCGTCCAGAAACATCAACCAGAGATATTGGGCCTGCCTGACGAATGGTGACTGAAAAAATTGTGGGCTCCACAGTCCTTATCCGTTCGATTAGGGAAGACATTCTACCTAATGGGACGCGGGCGGTGTCCAGGAAACTTCGAATCGTGTGTGGGTAGCTCCGTTATGTGGCTGGGGGCGATTCACCACGCTGAGCTATTGCCGCATGACCACGGGAAGGCCACGGCGCCAGCTTTCGGCAAGCCCCACGCGCACGATTTCCATCTCAGTTGAGAGACAGTTCAAGAGATCGTCCGTTGCTGGATGGAATCGCAGCGCCGGCGCCACAAGATAAACGAGCGGCGGAGCCTGCTGCAAAGCAACGCCTGGAAAATAACCATAGCGAGCGATCTCCCCACTCTGCAACTGGCGGCGAACGCGCAGCCAATAGTCCGCGGCTTGCAGAGGCAGATGAATGTGCTCGCTGGCCTTCAATTCGATAATCGCCAGCCTTCCGGAGCGCGTCACGGTGAGCAGGTCGAGAATGCCGTGTTCGCCCCCGGCATTGGCAAGCACCTGCGCGTAAACAAATCGCTGATCGAGCAAGGCATCGACGCGTGTGATGTCTTCGCGAACCATGGATTCCAGCCAGCGCTCCGGCTGAGCGCGGTGGAGCGAATGGCGCGTATCGCTGGCCAAAGGATGGCGGTGAACTTCCAGATCGTGCAAAATACGCTTTAACGCTGGGCGCGAAGCGGGAGTAAGTTCCTCGTTGGCGTCGTTAATCCCGAAAAAGACTCGGCCATCGTCCCAGCGCGCAAACGCCAGGCCACGATAGCGCAGCCACACTTCGCGGGATTGCGCCGCAGGATGCAAAGTAACGGCTTGCGGGGCGCCCGCTACAATAACATCCAGCGCGGAGTGGGCTTGCGCGAGCAGTGCCTCCGATTCGCGATGCGGGACGAGCCAGGCATCCAGGTTGCCCGCGCGCTGCGGGTCAATCTTTTCGAGAATATTTAGCGCTGCGTCGTGCTCGTAGAGTTCCACGGCGAGTTTTGGATCGAGTGCCGCGAGACGGTGCGCAACGGTGGCGCAGGCATTCTTCGGAAGAATGATGCGCAAACCAGTGACAGCTCCACGACGATTCGATTCGCGCGCGCCGCATCCATAACAGAGCAAATGTGAGGCTATTGTCTGCCACGTCCGAAGACTCTCCGCCTGGTACAGCCAGCACAGCAACGCACGTGGAACCGCGGCGGAGAATTCCCCTGGCGTAATTGCCAGAGAGAGAGTGCTCGAGATCGGGAGCGACCACTAACGATTCGACCGTCTGATCGGGAAACTGCTCCGCAAGAAGCTGGACAAGGCGGTCGCGGAATTGCTCATGTGAAATTTGGCGCGCCCCGCGTTCAAACTCCCGGCGAACAAATTCGAGCCGCTCTGGCTTGTGGCGGCCGAACCGTTCGACGGCCAACGCCAGCCGCTGGTCGGAATGATCAGTTATTGCGATAACGCGGCGCGTCAGGTTGAACTGCTCCGACCAGAGATGGAGCAGCGGTTTCGCGCTGTCACCGCGCACTTCCCAGAACATTCCCGAAAAAGGCGCGATGCGGCCGCCATTCTCGCGAACTTCCACGATTCCGGAGGCGGTAAACTCCTGGAGGCTGGCTTGCAGTTCGGCGGCGAATTCCACGCGGCCATTATAAGTGACATAAGTAGCTTTTGGACTATCTTTTCTGAAAATTTGTCTATGCGCAGCAGCTTGTGACCTTCAACGGCCCAGGAGGAGTCGCTGAACCAGCGGTTCTGGAAGGTGCGCGGCGCGCATGCGCTGCTGCACGACGGAAATATCGTACGGCACCCGCCAGAACTCAATAACCTGGTGCTCCAAGTCGGCGATCGCAAAAGCGGCACGCGGATCGCCGTCACGTGGCTGCCCGATCGAACCAGGGTTCAAGAGATAACGGCGCGGCAGCTCAATACGGAGCGCAGCAAAGGATTCGCTGGGGCGCGGGTGAATCTGGAGTACCTCGAGCTGCGCGTCCTGGTAGGAAAACCCGCCTTGGTGATGGGTGTGGCCGAAGAAAGTGACAGGTGCGGTGGAGTCCAGGAGACCGTCAAGGGCCTGCGCAGGTGTGAAGACGTATTCGTCTTCATCTTGAAACGCGCCGTGGACCAGAACCACGCCGTCCCTCGCAAGCGGTCCGGGGGGCAGCGCCGATAACCACGCGAGGTGCTCAGGCTTGAGTTGGGCACGCGTCCAATCCACAGCGGATTTCGCGACGGGGTTGAAATCATCAGTGGGCATCAATCCGGTGACTGCTTTGTCGTGATTTCCGCGAATGGTGTGTGTAGCGAGCTTGCGCAGGCGCGCGGTGACTTCATTGGGGTCGGGCCCGTAACCTACGACGTCGCCGAGGCACACGGAGATGTCCCAGCGGTCCTTCGCGGCATCAAGGACGGCATCCAGCGCACTGGCGTTTGAATGCAAATCGCTGAGAACGAGAATCCGCATCTTTCAAATATCCGAAAAGTGACAAAGAGTATAAATGAACAAGGTTGCCGCTGCACGGTGCGGCGCGCAACATGCGGTCACACCAAGTGACGCGCGAAATGAAAGAGAATTGGAATAGAAATGCATTGCTTTATGAAGATTTAAGACAAAAGAGAGAGCGAATACACGAATAGTGACGGGCAAGAGCGCCGTGGACTCTTGTTGTGGCAACGATGGACAAGATTTTACAACGTGATGACGAAACATTCGCCCCCAGTGGTTCGTCTATACGGGTGCAGCCGGCGTCGCGGCTGTTTTTGGCGAGAATCAGAAAAACCCCGCGGTGGCAGCCGCGGGGTCACGACACGCAGTCTTTCCGGCCGTTAGTCCAGGAAGAGTTGGTGTCCTCACGGGCGAGAGTACTCGTCCGCCCCATGCGTGTCAACTACCTCTAGCCAACAACAGGCCGATGTGCGGCTGACTCGATCCCGTTTGAAAGGAAATTGACGCGCATGAAAACGAATTCTTTTGTCCGCAGTATGGCTTTACTCGCCGCTATCGCGCTGGCAGTGCCGGCGTTTGCAAAACCCTTCGCAAAAACCATCAACATTTCTCAAACCGCGAAACTCGGCAAGTCCGAGTTGAAGGCCGGCGAATATCGTCTAGAGATCGAAGGAAACAAGGCCACGGTTCAGAAAGGCAAGCAGGTTGTCGCCGAATCCGAAGGCCGCTGGGAAGACCGTAGCACCAAATCCGTCTATGATTCACTGCTGCTGGGAGAAAATGGGCAGGTAAGAGAAGTCCGCTTTGCAGGCCAAGCCCGCGTTTTCGTTTTCAGCGAGTAAAAAAAGAGAGTTTGTGACTCTTTTCCTTGAAACGGGAGGAGGCTGCACTCCGCCGCAGCCTCCTCCATTCTCACGCTAGCGAATCAGCATGCAATCTCCGTAGCTATAGAAACGATAACCAGCTTCGACAGAATGCCTATATGCCGCAAGGACTCGCTCACGGCCGGCGAAAGCGCACACCAGCGCAAGAAGCGTTGAACGGGGCAAATGAAAGTTTGTAAGCAAACCATCCACGACGCGAAATCGAAATCCGGGAACAATAAATAACTGCGCCTCCGCTTTGCCTGCCTGCACGAGATTCGATGAACTTGACTCAGCGGCTCGCCGTGCTGCGTCTTCGAGCGTGCGAACGACGGTTGTGCCGATGGCCACGATGGGGTGTCCGGCATCGTGCGTTGCCTGGATGCGATCCGCCGTTTCTTTTGGAATCTCGTAGCTCTCAGAATGCATCACGTGCCCTTCGAGCGTTTCACTTTGAATTGGTTGAAACGTGCCGAGCCCGACGTTCAGCGTAAGTTCGCAGATCCCCGCGCCACGCCCGCGAACTTTCTCCAGAATTTCAGTCGAGAAGTGGAGACCCGCAGTGGGAGCGGCAATTGCTCCAGGACGCTTGGCAAAAACAGTTTGATAGCGCTCGCGGTCTGAGATTTCATCGGGACGCTCAATATACGGGGGCAGTGGAACGTGGCCGAGCCGCTCGAAATGCTGGCTGACGTTTCGCTGGTCATGGGAAGTGAAACGCAGCGTGCGCAACCCAAGCTGACCTCGCGAGAGAACCTCAGCTTCTAACTCGCCTTCGCCAAAAAGAACGCGCTCCCCCACGTGCATTTTACGCCCGGGGCGCACAAGCGTTTCCCAGGTCGCGGAATCAATCTCGCGTGTCAGAAAAATTTCGACTTTCCCAGTTAGATGCTCTGCCTTCGTCGCCCGCGAAGGTGCCTGCGAGTGGACGCCAGCGCGCCTCCCAAATAAGCGTGCAGGGATTACACGCGCGTTGTTGATTACGAGGAGCTCGTTGCCCTGCAGAAGAATTGGAAAATCCGTGAACAAACGGTCTTCGATAACCCCTGACGAACGATCCAGGAACAAGAGCCGTGAAGCTTCACGATGCTCAAGAGGCCGCTGTGCAATTTGCTCGCGAGGGAGATGATAGTCCAGCTCATCCAATCGCATGGAAGCGGCAGTCTAGCAGCAAAGTGGCTATGTCACGCAAAACAAACAAGATTGATGCACAAGCGGTGCTCTGCGATGGGAGAACTGTGTTCGCCGGGACAATTGCTTCCCGATGCAGGTATCCCGTAATATATTCAACTACAATAACTTAGAGCCTTTTGCTCAGGAGTCAAATTTGTACTTGACACGTATACGCTCATATTTTATTATGATGTAGCAGTCACCTTAAACACGCATGGAGGTGCTTACAACATGAGAACTCTTACTCGTTGGGAACCCTTCCGCGGGGTTACTTCCCTGCAGGAACAAGTCAATCGGTTGTTCAATGATGCTTTCGAGCGCCAGGGCGAGGAATCCAGCCTCACTGCCTGGGCGCCCGCAGTGGACATCTATGAAACCGAGCACGAGCTGGTGGTTAAAGCCGATCTGCCGGATGTCGATCCCAAGGATCTTGATATCCGCGTGGAGAACAATGTCCTGACGATTCGCGGTGAGCGCAAGTTCGAGAAAAAAGTAAACGAAGAGAACTACTTGCGCGTGGAGCGCGCGTATGGTTCCTTCGCCCGCAGTTTCACGCTGGCGAACTCCGCGAATTCGGATGCTATCAAGGCGGACTATCAGAACGGCGTGCTCACTTTGACCATCCCAAAGAAAGAGGAAGCCAAGCCGAAGCAAATCAAGGTAAACGTCGCGACTCCGGCGATGGCCGCGTCCGCCTCCGGCAGGTAACGCTGGCCGAGCATCGCAGGGGAGCGGTAAATTATGGGGCTGGCCGGAATGCCAGCCCCTTTTTCTTCAGCACGAGCACGAAGCGAGGTTGTTATGTTGCGATTTGAAAAAATGACCGTCAAAGCGCAGGAGGCTGTGCAGGCTGCGCAGGAAGTTGCCGCGCGGCACGAAAACCAGCAGATCGAGCCGGTACATTTGCTTGCCGCGCTGGTGACGCAGGCCGACGGCGTGGTACCGCCACTTCTCGCGCGGCTGGGCGTGCGCACGGAAACTCTGTCGCAAGAAATTGAGCGCGAGATTGGCCGGTTGCCAAAGGTGCAAGGGTTTGCCCAGCAGCACATGGGACGGGCACTGAACGACGTGCTGGAGCGCGCGTTCAAAGAAGCGGATAACTTCAAGGACGATTACGTTTCAACAGAGCATTTGTTTCTCGCCATCGCCGCGCAGGATCGTGACCCCGCAGGGCAATTGTTAAAACGGCAGGGCGCGTCACATGAGGCGATCCTTCAGGCCTTGACGGGAGTGCGCGGAACGCAGCGCGTGACTTCGCAAAATCCCGAGGCGACCTACGCGTCGCTGGAAAAATATGCCCGCGACCTCACGGAATTGGCGCGGCGGCAAAAGTTGGATCCGGTGATCGGGCGCGACGAAGAAATTCGCCGCGTGATGCAAATTCTGGCGCGCCGTACAAAAAACAATCCCGTACTGATCGGCGAGCCCGGCGTCGGGAAAACCGCCATTGTGGAGGGCCTGGCGCAGCGGATCGTTTCGGGTGATGTGCCCGACGTTCTGAAGACCAAGCGCCTCGTGGCGCTGGACCTGGCGGCGCTCGTGGCGGGAGCGAAATATCGCGGTGAATTTGAAGACCGCCTGAAAGCGGTCCTGAAGGAGATTACCGAAGCCGAAGGGCAGATCATCCTGTTCATCGACGAGCTCCATACCCTGGTCGGCGCGGGCGCCGCCGAGGGCGCAATGGACGCTTCCAACATGCTCAAACCGGCTCTGGCGCGAGGTGAGCTGCGCGCCATCGGCGCGACGACGCTCAACGAATACAAGAAGCGCATCGAAAAAGACCCTGCCCTGGAGCGCCGGTTCCAGCCGGTTCTGGTCAGCGAACCGACGGTGGAAGACACCATCGCGATTCTGCGCGGGTTGAAGGAACGTTACGAAGTGCATCATGGCGTGCGTATCAAAGACGCGGCGATTATCGCGGCGGCCACGCTTTCCAACCGTTACATCTCGGACCGCTTCCTTCCTGATAAAGCCATCGACTTGATCGATGAAGCCGCGGCAAGCCTGCGCATGCAGATTGATTCTCTGCCCGTAGAGATCGATGAGATCGAGCGGCGCATCATGCAACTGGAAATCGAACGGCAGGCACTGTTGAAAGAAAGCGATGCGCACTCCAAGGAACGCCGCAAACAGATCGAGCGAGAATTAGCGGTACTGAAAGAAGATTCGAGCGCGCGAAAATCGCGCTGGCAAGCGGAAAAGGAAGCTATCGGAAAAATTCGCAAGCTTAAGGAACAGATTGAGCAGCTAAAAGCCGGAGAGCAAAAGTACGAACGCGCTGGCGAACTCGCAAAGGTGGCGGAGATCCGTTACGGCAAGATTGCGGCGGCGGAGCGCGAGCTGAAGCAGGCCCAGGAGCAATTTTCCGCAGTGCAGAAAGACGCGCCCATGCTGAAAGAAGAAGTCGATGAGGAAGATATCGCGAAGCTGGTCAGTAAGTGGACTGGCATTCCGGTCGGCCGGTTGCTGGAAGGCGAAGCGCAGAAGCTCGTGCACATGGAAGAGCGGCTGCGGCAGCGGGTTGTTGGGCAGGACGATGGACTGGCGCGCGTGTCAAACGCCGTGCGCCGTAGCCGCGCAGGCCTCTCCGATACCAAACGTCCAATCGGTTCTTTCATTTTTCTCGGACCCACAGGCGTGGGCAAAACAGAACTGGCACGGGCTTTGGCGGAGTTTCTCTTCGACGACGAAAAATTGATGATCCGCATCGACATGAGCGAGTACATGGAGAAGCACAGCGTATCGCGGCTCATAGGCGCGCCTCCCGGCTATGTTGGATACGAAGAAGGCGGACAGCTTACGGAGCAAGTGCGGCGTCACCAATATTCGGTCGTCTTGTTTGACGAAATCGAGAAGGCGCATCCGGACGTGTTCAACGTGCTCTTGCAGATTCTCGAGGACGGCCGCCTCACAGACGGCAAAGGCCGCACCGTGGACTTCCGGAACACCGTGTTGGTGATGACCAGCAATGTTGGGTCGGCGGCGATCTTTGAGCTCTCGAACAAAGATCCAGAGCGGGCGCGAAGGGAAGCAATGGAAGCGTTGCGGGCTTCATTCCGGCCGGAGTTTTTGAACCGCATTGACGAGATCGTGATCTTCAACCCGCTCGGGAAAGGACACTTGGAACGCATCGTGGACCTGCTGCTCAAAGGTGTGGAGAGGCTGCTTGCGGAGCGGCAGATTACGCTGGAGCTTACTCCTGCAGCGCGAGAGTTGTTGCTGCGCGAAGGCTACGATCCGGCGTACGGGGCCCGGCCGTTGCGCAGAACCATTCAGCGGCTGATTCAGGATCCTTTGGCGTTGCAGATTCTGGAAGGCACGGTCTTGCCGGGCGACCATGTGCGCGTGGACCGCGACGGTCAGAAAGACGCAATGAAGTTTGTACGCGTGCCGTCGAAACAACCCGCGGCTGCCGCGCGAATCTAATAGACAGAAGCGGAGCGAATCCAAGGAAGCCTGGCGTTTCTCCGAAAGTGTAAGATTTCGCGTTGTTTGGACGTATCAAAGACAAGGGGCACAATGAGAATTATTCGCACAACTTTTCTGTTGGGAGTCTTGACACTCTCTCTAATGCTGGTGGGCCAGTATTTTGGCGGGCGAAATGGGATGACCCTGGGCTTGGGAATTGCGATCTGCACGAATGCTTTCGCCTATTTCTTCTCGGACAAGATCGCTTTGCTCTCCAGTGGCGCGCGGCCGGTTTCACGCGAGGAGGCGGCGAGACTCTATGCGGTGATGGAGCGTCTCGCGGCTAAGGCCAACCTCCCAGTGCCAAAACTGTACGTGATTCCTGAAGCTGCGCCAAACGCTTTTGCAACCGGCAGGAACCCTCGACATGCTTCGGTGGCAGTGACTGAAGGCCTGCTGCAGCTCATGAATGATGACGAGCTCGAAGGCGTGATTGCCCACGAGCTTTCGCACGTTCGAAATTACGACATTTTGATTAGCTCCGTCGCGGCAACGCTTGCAGGAGCCATCACTTGGATTGCACACTGGGGCCCGTGGCTTGGAGGTGGCGACCGTGACGATCGCGAGCGGGGTGGCGGCGTAGGTATTCTTGGGCTGCTGCTTTTTTTTCTGGCCCCCCTAGGAGCAATGCTTTTGCAACTAAGCCTTTCGCGCCAGCGAGAGTTCTCTGCGGATGAAACGGGTGCTCGTATGGTTGGCCAACCCTACGGCCTGATCAGCGCGCTGCAAAAGCTGGGAGCTTACAATCAGCGAATACCTACGACCTCCCTTTCGCACTCAACTTCGGCGCTGTGCATTGTAAAGCCATTGTTTGGTAACGGCACAGTGTCATCCCTCTTCAGCACCCATCCCCCGCTCGAGAAGCGTATCCAGGCCCTTCGGGAGATGACAGTGACGCCTCAAAGATGACGGTTTTTTGACCAAGTTCTGCAGATTTCAACCATTTCACGTGTAAACTTTTCAAAATGTCAACCGCCAGTTCCTCGGTAGAATTTCACCGACTGTCGCTAAGTCTATGATTCATAATATAGTTATAATCCTGACATCAAGAGTTGAGTTTTGGCGCGGCAAATGCACGCTCACAAGCGGGGTTAATATTGTGGTTGTTGGGCACGTGAGGGACGGGGAAATGAGTTGTAGAGACACTATCCATCTGATTTGCTGGTACTTAGAGGGCCGACTCTCTTCGTCCGTCGAAGGTGAAATCAAGCGCCACTTGGAAACCTGCTCCGATTGCCATATGGTTCTAAACGCCGCGATCAACACGTTGGACAAGTATTTCAGCTCCGAGCGGGCTGCAGAGACGGAAGCCAGCTTTCGCGCCGCTTGAGTCGTACGAGTCTAACCAATTGACAAATAAAGACTTGCTTTTCCGTTGGAACGTCTGTCTGCTTTCGTTTTATCAAGCCTTGGTGAGGAATCCCGCCTGAAGTTGTTCCCAAACAGTACTGACAGGAAATATACGATTTTCGAGATCGCCACGTAATCTTTACTAGTTCTAGTACTATTGGAACTTTGCTGCAACGATCCCTGCTCAGAATGTAATCTATTGATCTTGAATAAGTTAGTAGGTTATAGGCGTAAGAGAACTATTTGGCGAAATGGATGCTACTTTTCCATGGCACAGGGGCGATGAGCCTATAAGGAGATAATGAACCTCTATGAGCGAATTCCAGGAATCACCCAATATGCACACCGTCGGGGCACCCCGCTGGGTCGGACTGGCAGTAGCGGTTTTGGGTGGCGTTTCGCTGATCAGCCTGGGAGTGGGCTGGAGCGCATTGAATCAGGCCAGGAGCATCGAGCAATCGACACAGGCCACTGTGAAGCAGACCAATGATGCGGTGGCGCAGCGGCTGGCAAAGGCCGACGATATCAATCAGCAATTGCAGAGCGACGTGAAAGTCGTCACCGACAAACTCAACTTGACTCAAGGCGAACTCATCGCCGCGCGCAAACAAAATAAGAAGGCGACCAGCGCGGTCGACGAGAAGGTGACCAACCTGGCGACTTCCGTGAAGGCCGAGCTCGCCACCAAAGCGAGTGCAGATGATGTGACCAGGTTGAACGGCGATGTCACCGGCGTGAAGACTGACCTAGATGCGGCCAAGAACAGTATTCAGATGGCGCGCAGCGAAATGGGCACGCTGATTGCGCGCAATCATGATGAAATCGATCAACTCCGCCGCGTCGGCACGCGCGATTACTTCGAGTTCACCGCGCAGCGCAAGGGCGGTGCGACGAAGGTCGGCGCCATCCAAATCCAGCTCAAGGATACCAACCCCAAGAAGAATCGCTACACGATCAACGTGCTAGCGGACGACAACAGCTTCGAAAAGAAGGATCGATCCGTAAACGAACCGATCTTCTTTTACACTGGCGGAACCCGCTCAGCTCTGGAACTGGTAGTCAACAAGGTTACCAAGACCACCGCCACGGGCTACCTGAGCGTACCCAAAGCCGCGGGAGCGGCCTCGGCCAGTACAGCAACTTCGGGACAGTAACCGAAGTGTTCGAAAATTTGTGTTCCACTCCTTGGGAACACAGCAGATGGGGAGGATTCCAAAGAATCCTCCTTTTTTGTTGATGCCCATCCGGGAATAAGTACCCTCCCTGCTAAGTCTTAGTATGAGTCTGGACACCGGACCGTGGGTGTGCCAAGCTACTAGTCGGCCCGGCGGATCAAGAAAAATGGCTTTCTGGAGGGGAAAAATCATGAAAGTACGTTTTGCAGTGGCAATGGCAGCAACGTTGTTCGCTGGAGCACTCGCCATGGCGGCGGATGGCTCATGGACCGGCTGGATTTCAGACAGCCAGTGCGGAGTCAAGGGCGCCAATGAGAAGGCTGGCGAATGCACAACCAAGTGCGTCAAGGAGCATGGCGCCAAGTACGTGTTCGTGAACGACGCCGACAAGAAAGTTTATGTCGTCGACGCGCAGGACAAAGTAGCGGCGCATGCCGGCCATCACGTGACCGTAAAGGGCACGGTAGAGGGCGAGACGCTCAAACTGACCAGCATTGACATGGCGGCTGCGGCAACCAAGTAAATCTCTACCAATTTCTTCACGACGGGCGTCCCGACAGGGGCGCCCGTTTTGTTGTGTGCCGAGCATGTTTGACAGCTTGGAGGTGAAAGTCCTCTTCACAGCCTGATGGAGGCGAAGTGATAGCG
>MNDE01000024.1 GCA_001914785.1 Acidobacteria bacterium 13_2_20CM_57_17
ATCTCGATTTCATTCGCTTCACCCGCGGCGCTCCTACTTAGACCAGGGCGGAACCACGCCGTTGCTGCGCGCGTAGGCGATCGACTGCCCCAGATGCTCGTGTTGATCTTCGAGAATCAGCATCAGCGCGCCCTGCTTGGTCATGTCTCTTCCGAACAGTTTCACCGGCGCCTGCAGGTCGTTGTCAGAAAGTCCCACAATCGATTTTTGCAGATTGACGTAAGAAGCCTTCAGAGCTTCCTGCAATTTCTCCGAATCGGTGATGGGCGCGGGCTGTGCCCCCGTATTCGGTGTGCCCGAGAGCACGCCGACGAGCATGCCGTTCTCCATAACGATCAGGTTGAACACGTCGCCGACGGAGCGAACGCCCTGGCCGGGCTTCCAGTCGTACTTGCCCGACATAACGCGCGCGAGTCCGGTGAATTTGTCGGAAAGCGTTCCGGCATCTTTTCCGAAGGCGGCCTGCATTCCTGCCGGCTGCCCCTGCGCCTGCGCCAACGGCACCACCAGAGCGACCGCAAGCGCGCACACTCCGTACTGAATCAGAATCTTCTTCATGTGGAACTCCTCTACGTCACTTAAAACGACTCGTGCTGTTCGTAACGACGAATGCAGGTCTCAACGCGGCGTTTTTTTTACTCCCCTGCACCAGCGAACCGGCTAGCCGTTTTCAGCACCGCCGGGCGGCGCGCCTCCGCCGGTCCCCAGATTCATGTGTTCTTGGCGATGCTTCCATGCCCCTCCAAACGCGCCATACCCGGCTCTTCAAAAACAAATCGAAGGGCCCACACACCGTCGATCAAAACCGAAGTGATGGACCTGCTTACGGAGCGGGCGCGCTCCGCTTGTCGAGATGCCGATCGAAGTACACATCCGCCGCATTGAACAACATCATCCACGATGAGTACCGTGCCATGTCATGAATCTCGTTCGGAATCATAATTACGTCATGGTCGATGTTGTGCGACCGCAAGCCTTCGATGAGTTCGGCGGCCTGCTGGAAGGGTACAACGCTGTCGTCGTCCGCCTGCACAAGCAGCACGGGTGAGTGCCACTGGTCGATGGTCGCGATGGGGGAGGATTCCACCGCCCGGCGGTTCGCATCTGCTCCGTCGATTGGCTCGTACGTCGACCAGTTATGAATGCCCGAATAATCGACACCGGCCGCGAGTGCATCTGAGGCGCGCGCGAGACCGAGGGCCGTCATGAGTCCCCCGTAGCTTGGGCCCCAGATGCCCAATCTATGAGAGTCGACGTCCTGTCGGCCTCGCAGATAGGTGATGGCGCCGAGCAGGTCATTGAGCTCGCTGCCGCCGCCGGGGCCGAGGTCGTCGGCCTCTCTGTAGTCAAGGCCATAGCCGGTACCGCCGCGATAGTTAACTGACAGTACGATGTAGCCCTCGGCGACGAGGTACTGATTAAATGCGTATATCCAGCTATACGTACGCTTGGGATCGAACCCCAGCAGCATCTGTCTTTTAGGGCCTCCGTGGAAGAACAGAATCGCAGGGTGCGGCTTGGAGGTGGTTTCGCGTGGTAGGAATAGTTGCGCGTGCGTTTCCTGGCCATCCTTCGCCCTAAAGGTCACGGCCCGGGGCATGACGAGCTTGGAACTCGGGAAGGAGGACGGGATGGCTTCCGGAGCGAGCCGCCGCCATTGCCCCCCCGAACTCAACACGACCGGATGCAGCGGTTGGTCGCCGTCGCTCTGCAATGCGAAAAGAGCGCCGTCGGCGCCGATCTGCGGCAAGTCTTCGATGGCATGGCTCTGGCCGGTGCGCACCGCCGAACCATGCTCGGCATCGACCGTCCAGATATGCATCCTGTCGGTGTCATCCTGAGTGGACGAATAAACCAGGCGCTTGCGGTCCTGGCTGAAGACGACGTGTATGACCTCGAACTTTCCCACCGTGAGTGCGCGGGCCGTCCCGCCCTGCACCGGGACGGCATATAGATGCAGCCAGCCGCTTTTCTCCCAGGGGAACACAAGATCATCATGGTTGGTCCAGAACAGGTTCGTCGCCGAGGGAACGTCGTTATTCGCCGAGATCGTCGGATGGAATACACTTCCGGGTCCCGCATCCGCAATCCAGACACGTCGCCCCTGGCCGGTTTTCACGTCCGCCGTCCAGATCGACCACGGCCGTCCGCTGCGTTGAGAGAAGTATTCGGGGGGAGCTTTCTCGGCCACATGAACGAAGGCGATCCGCGCGCCGTCCGGTGAGAACGCGGGCGAGCTGTCGTAGTCGAGACTCGGACTCAACCAAACGATGGTTTGGTCAACGAAATCGTAGACACCGATCAGCGAGTGGCTGCCTCGATGGCTCACGAACGCTAGGCGCTTGCCGTCCGGCGCCCAGGTCAGCGAGTCCACTGTTCCCTGATCGATGAGCAATGGCTGCGCCTCACCATCGCCGCTCGCGGCCACCGTCAGAATTCTTTTCTTGTCGACAAACAGCAGCCGGCTGCCATCGGGCGAGAAGCTAGGGGAGTCTCCCGCACCGACCTTATGCGGCACGCCGCCGGCCGTGGCAACCACCCATACTTCCTTGGGCATTGGGCCTTTCGGGGAGTTATTAACGTTGGCCGGAGTCTCATCCTCAAGACTCTGGCCCCGTGTGAAGGCGATCGACGTCGTATCCGGCGACCAGGCGAGTTCGCCGATATCGAAACCGTCGTCCTCTGTGTACGGTGTGATCTGGCGCGCTTTCGCGCCATGGGAGGGGTCTGCTACCCAGATATTACGGCAGCCCTTCGCGTCGAATACCCACGCCACGGCTGCGCCCGTGGGCGCGGCCACCATGTAGTAAGGAAATGGCGCCTGCATCACATCGTTGAGTGTAAAAGCCGCTGGATGGGTTCCCGCAACCTGCGTCATGAATAGGCCTGCGCAGGCTGCTGCCGCGCTCCAGAGCCGCAACTTTCCCAAACCGAAGTCAATCATGTGTCTTCAGGGTTTCCTAAACTTCTGGCTCTTTGTAACGGAGAACCCATAATTCCACAAGTTCATTATCATCACAATGATGTTGCCGTTTACGCATGATTCTGCTATTCGTTGGAGGAGGCTTTAGGAGTACTTTAGGAGGCTCCCTTGCTCGATGATTTACGCGCCCTCGTAGAGTTTGCCCAGGCTGGGTCCATCGCCGGTGCAGCCGATCGTCTATACCGGACACCCTCCGCTATAACCCGGCAACTGCAAAGGCTGGAGGCTGCATTGGGGGCTGAGTTGCTCGACCGCTCAGTAAAGCCGCCGCGCCTGAACTCTCTGGGCTCCAGGGTGCTTGAACAAGCGCGAGATCTGTTGCAGCGGACGGAGGCGATGAAATCTGTTGCGTCGCGCGACGCCGAACCTCACGGCCTCTTGCGCATCGGGCTCGCGCATGCCTTGGCCGAGGGGACGCTGATCAAACCTATTCGCGCGCTGACTGAAAAATACCCCAAGGTCCGGCTGCGGCTGTTGAGCGCACTTACCGGTGAATTATTTAACCGGCTGCTCGCCGGTGAACTCGACGTTGCTGTCGTGTTTTTGCCCGAAGGTAAAACCGCGCCTTCACCTCTTCTGACGAATATCATTGCTAGTGACCGCATGGAGATCGTTCAGAGCACCGCAGGCAACATTGACGATGATTGGGAAAGTTTGAGCAGAGCACCCTGGGTGCTCAACCCGTCTGGGTGCTTGCTTCGGGCAAGCCTCATCGATCAGATGGAACGTGCCGGCTTCACCCCCATGGTTGCGGCTGAAATCCACTACAACATACATTTGCAGCTAGCGCTAATTCAGTCGGGATATGGAGTCGGGCTGCTGCCAGCCCGCTTTATTGCCAGGAAAAATTGTCGAGACACGGTTGAAGTGTTGCGCCCCCCATCATTTGACTTGCGCCTGTCCGTGGCGATAACGCGGATTGGACAACTGGGCGCCCTGGAGAGGGCCGTCGAACTGTTGGAACACGGCATTCGGCATTTGTTTGAGGCAGCCGACACCACGAAGCCCGTAACGAGGAGCCGAAGGCGTGTACCCGCGAATCGGCGGGAGGCGCGACCGCGCAAGTAGTCGCCGAGCGTCGCCTGTTGCAGCCTCTCTATCCACTTGCGTTGGGTCATGATTCTGGCCTGTCCTGAGACTCGAATCGGACTGCCCCGACAAGCGGGGATTTCGGCAGAATCCGAAGCCGATCCAATCCGTCCTTAGTGACCACAGGCTGTTTGTGGTTCACATTCCTCAACCACCGCCGCGGCAGGTCCGGTAACATAGTTATAGGCATTCTGATCCCACGCAGCGGTCAGCCAGTCCGCATCGAGCGCCGCCGGCAGCGCACCGCCGATAACCCAAGCAAAGAATCGCCCACTCGCTGTGCTATGAAGGCCATCGATAACGTCTACGGCCAACGCGCTTACAACTTGCTCAGCCGCAACACCTCCGCGAGGCAGGGGGTTATGGAGCCGCCGTCTGAGAGTGTCGATATTGGCACGGCGGAAGTCAGCATTTGACCAGAGACTCGGCAACGTCGAATCCGCAATTCCGGTCGGATGACGGGCAAACCGGAAGTAATCCAGACGGGCTGTGACGGCAGAGGCCCACGCCGGGGGACATTTGGGGGACAAGAAAAAGGTGTTTGGGGATGATTCGGAAGCTGTTAACTGACGCCAGAGAAACGAGTTATTGGATTCGAAGTTCTCTGTTAACAGCCGAATGCTCTACCGTTGAGCTACCGGGAACACATTGGTTTCAATTCTAATACAGCCAAGAGAATCAAGCCACTTCGCGGTCCAGCTTAACTTGTCCGCCATTTTGATCTCGACGAGGATCTTCCTGAGAATGTACATCCGCAATCTGAATTGCGTCTGGCGCTTGTCCGAGGGAAAATCGTGACGTGGCGATAAGATTCAACTCGACCAACGGTCAGTTTTCCAACCTTCCAATTCGAATCTGCTTGCTGCTTAACTTGATCCTCTGTATCTATCAGGCTGGAAGGCGAGGAATCGGCAATTGGTATTTCCGGCAGGCTTCGCCTGCTTCGATTCAAGCCGCAATACAGTGGGATGGTGACAATGCTCAGTATTACGACGCACAGGGGACTCTCACCCACTTCTACGCGGTTAGCCCCAACCTCGACGAAAGCGTAAGGTTATTCGAAAGGGCCACGCGGTTGAGCGCCTACGATGCTCACTATTGGAGTGATCTGGGGGCAGCTTACGATTGGGCTGGACAAACCAACGACGCGGTGAGCGCATTCCGGCGAGCCCTCCGTCTTTTCCCTAATTCGCCGGAAATCAACTGGAGATTCGCGAATTTTGCTTTTCGGTCGCATAGAATTCCGGAGGCACTGCGGGCCTTACAGGTCGTCCTCGCGGAAAACAGTCCTTCCCATAGGGAAGTGTTCCGTCTCGCGGCAAGTGCGACGCGCGACGATCGCGCGATTTTGGAAATGCTTCCTCCTCAAACTTCCGTGTTCTTTGATTATCTCAGTTTTGCAATGGAAGCCGGCAATGTGCCGGCCTCAGAGCAAGCCTGGCTCCGCCTCCTCCAGCTGAAGTTGCCTTTTGACCTACGCCAGGCATTTCCTTATCTGGACGCGCTAATCCAGCACCGCGAGCCGGACCGCCTGGCGGCTGCGTGGTCTGCCCTGGCTGAGCGCTTTCCGGAGCAAATTGGCCCGCTTATGACGAAACCCAATTTGGTGGCAAACGGGAGTTTTGAGCGCGACCTTCTCAACGGGGGGATGGATTGGCGCGTTGTTCCTGTCGAAGGGGCCGTAGCCGGCTTGGATTCCCGCGGCGCTTTCGAGGGAAGTCGCGCTCTCCGCATCGCATTCAATGGGAAGCGCAACCTCGATTATGGACACGTATTCCAATATGTGTCCGTCCAGCCCAACACGCGATACCGCTTCTCCGGCGCCATGCGCGTGAGCGGAATTACGACGGACAGCGGACCAAGGTTTCAGGTGTTCGATGCTTTCAATATCCAGGACCTTTTCCTGTCGACCGAACACGCGGTAGGTACTTCCGATTGGTCCTCGCAACAGCTCGAATTCAAGACCAAGGCCAACACGCGTTTACTAATGGTCAGGGTCGCCCGCCCCCCCAGCGAGAAACTGGACAACCAGATAGGTGGTACGGTCTGGATCGATCAGGTCAGCCTCATCCCAGTGAACTAGTCAGTCCAGCCTCGGATTCCGAAGATGTGCCTGCCCTTCAAGGCGCGACTGAGTGCAGGGGTTTACCCGATTGAAGAGGGACTCCGGTGAACCTATGATTTATTTGATTGATGGCAGGTAATTTGCAGAATTCCTGACCCACGGATGCGAGGCATGCCGGGCATACTACATTTTGCGCGAAACGATCCCGAGATCGCCGAACGCCGCACCCAGACTCGCACGCTTGTAACACCGCCCATCTACGCCAACATCGAAAGTCTAAATGGCGGTCTCGTCTACAACATGAGCGAAGAAGGGTTAGCCCTGTCTGCTGCCATGAATCTGCGCGGCGATGGGCCCCTGGGTATGCAGATTCATTTACCAGACTCAAGGGACCCGGTCGAAGCTAAGGGTCTAGTCGCCTGGAGAAGTGGATCGGGCAAAACAGTAGGCATAAAACTCGTCAGCCTGTCCGAAGAGGCACGTCTGCGAATCAGGAACTGGCTTGCCTCGGAGAACGTGCAAAGCGAACCTCGGTCGGAAGGAGAAGAGCTCCCTAGACTGGAACAACACCCGGCGATCGGGTCAGCAAAAACTGCACTGTTCCCATTGCCGAATCCTATGGACTCCAGTGAAGTCGAAGATCTCGCTTCTGAGCAGATCAATTCGATAGATTCCCAGCTTCTCGTTGACCAGTCGGTGGGAGTTGTCACACACCCTGTTCCGCAACCAACGCAAATTGCCCCAGACAGCCTGGTCAGCGCGGATAGTTCCGCTCAACCTGACGAACGCCGGGCCTTTCCACGGTGGCCGATCAGGCCATTCAGTTACGTCGAGCTGGGTCATGACAATGGCGGCGTTCTACTAAATATCAGTGAAAGCGGCCTGGCTGTTACGTCGGCCATGGCTCTGGACGAGAATGACCTTCCCAGCATAGTGGTTCAATTCACGGGGTCACAGGATCAGGTAAATGTAAGCGGGCAGATCGCATGGATCAGCGAATCAAAGAAGGAGGCCGGGATTCGGTTCGTCAATCTGACGGAAGAGGCGCGTCGAATAATTGCCGGTCGGATTTCCAAGGAGCAGTCGCCGGCTGAAGATCAGGTGCAAAGTGTCAAAGTTCCCGATCCCGCAATCCATGCGCCTAAACCGAAGATTGCCAGGCTCAAGATTCCTAAGCCTGTAGACTTCCCCAACGCTGTTTCCATCCCCCCGGCAATACCGGAGATTCCCAAGCTGAAGATTCTTAAGCCCGCAGATACACCCTCCGGTGCGGCGGCTCAAGAGGACCGGCGGGTGTCGATTCGCACAAACCTTTCTTTGACCGATGACTTTGTACAAGTCGCAACAGAAGCTGTGCCCGGCGGGCTTTCACAGAAAAGCGAATTCCGGCGCAAATCAAGGCCTTTATTTCGTCCAGGAACTCTAAGAGCAGTCTCCGATCAGCTGCGCCGCCTTGCCGCCGTTTTAGTATTAGCGGCGGTAGCGGGGCTGGCCATACGGTGGGTTGTCGCATCCCCTAGCATTCGTCATGAAGTGGTTGGATTCATCGCGGAGAATACAAAGAGCTTAAATAAACCTGTTGAGCTGAAAGAAGCACTTCCCACAAACAAAGCTAACAAGATTGCAGACGCTTCCGTTCCGCAGCCGGAGCGTGGCTCACAAGCCGTTGAGTTCGACCCAGCTCCAACAAACCGTGATGGGAAAGGCTCAGGAACGGCCCTCGCACCGGCGCCCCCGCCGGCGAGGATAGGCGAGCGGTCTGCTGCAAGGTTAGTCGCTAATAGTACCCCTCGTCACACCGAGAGCTCCCTATCCCCTGTGAAGAGCCAGCTGGCAAAGCCTCCTGATCACGCTGTTGCTGTGGTGCCGAACCCGGCCGCGGCGAATGCCCGAAGCCAATCCGTGGCAAGTTCCCCTGTCCAACAGGCGCAAAATACCGTTATACCGGCGCCAAGCCTGTCCACTAGTATTCCCAGTGGAACAGGGTTGACCGAGGGGAAAGAGAAAGAACCTCCTCCGCCTCCGAAACAACCGGTTGTCCAGGTGGTTCCCACGTGGTCGGTCTCGGTCAGCACCGATCCTTATCCTTCGATCCGCATTCCAGCGGACGTCAGTTCGCAGAAAGCAACGCGTGGCAGCAGCCTGCAGATCGGCCGCGCTACTTCGCGCGTTGAGCCCGTCTATCCTGAAGAAGCCAAGCGCCAAGGCGTCGAAGGGACTGTAAAGTTACACGTTGTTGTCAGCCGGGATGGAACCGTGCAAAGTGCCGAGCCTATAAGTGGCCCAACTTTGCTGGCGAAGGCAGCAACGAGCGCGATTCGCGAATGGCATTACGCGCAAACCTTGCTCGCCGGGCAGCCCGTAGAAACAGAGCAAGACGTCGTAGTCAACTTCCGGCTGGTAAATCCTTCCGTCGCGAAGAATTAATTGGACTCGGAACGCAGATGTCGATCCTACGGTCCAGCAGGGCTGACGGACTGTTTTCCTCCGCCGTGAGCTAGCGCAGCGGCAGCGCCCGCTGCTCCTCCGGCTGCCAGGCCCAGATAACCCCAACCTGTAAAACTGCCCCTAGACTTTCGAGCTGCGGAAGCTGATTTAGCCGAGCTAACAGGCGTCATGTCTTGCCGCATTACCGGGAACAATTCGCCATTCGGCGCAACGCTCACTGCTTGACCAACCTGGAGAAACTGACCCGCCGTCCCCAGCAAATTCAAAACTCCAATGGCTCCATCTGAACATGTGACAAGGTAAGACCCATCCGGGGCCCTGTCGACGGAAGCCAAAGCTAGGTGCTCTTTCGTCGAGGGAACCAGCACATCGTTTCCGATCCGCAGCGTCAGCCCATTTGGTCCGCTGATGGAATTCATCACTACCGCACCCGCCTCCAATTCAACCGTATATTCATACTTGCCCGCAAAGAGCGCTTGGCTGCGCGGAGAGAGCTTAAGCGAGCCCTTTCCGCTCATATTGAATGTAGCTGATCCATTCTCCCCAACGCGCACCCTGTCGCCCGAAAAAATCGTGATTTCGGCAGGCGCAGGAGAATCATTCACATAAACTTCCCCGACGCTGGTCAGCGAGCCAAGCGCTGTTTTCTCTTTCTCCTGGGGAACTGGCAGGGCGCGGCTCGAGGCAGGAAAAAGTAAGAGCAGCAGCACAACAAGGATCCGCCTCCGTCTACAAGCAAGGAAAGAATCCCGGCCCTGCTTTGTGCCAACAAGCGGTGTTGTAGTCAAAATCACAGGCATCTACCATGCCGAGGAACGAGCGGGGCGGGCTGACCACCATTACGTAGCACTTCCACCATTCGTTGTCGATAGGGGGAATACCGGTGTTTGCCGGTCCATGGAAAACTTGCGGCTGCCTGATTCAACCAGCCTCTTCTCGCCTAAGGTTTTCACCTGAGTCTGATTAAGGACTGGACCGTATCGACCGATTTGCGTTCAGCCTCTACGCTTGGCTTGCTTGAAGCGCGTTTGAGAGTACTGGGTTGTGCAACCTTTTCAGCCCACGAGTCCCTGTCAAAACGCTCTTTCTTGTAAATCAAAGGCCCGAGGTGGTCGGCTTCATGGACGGTGACTCTTTGGACCTCCAAAGAAGACTCGTTGGTCAAGTCAACTCATGGCCGATACATGTGATTCGCCAGCGGAGAGTCGAGTTAAAGAATTTAGCGACATGTGCGTCTTCCGTGCCGTCCCCAGCTAAGATTTTGGACCTTGTTTTGCCCGACGCTGACCAAAGTGGTCGGTGCGAAAGCGCAGTTGGAAGGGCCAACACCTTCCCACGTGAGCGCGCTATCGACATTAGCGGCTCGTTCGTGAAGCGGATCATAGACGTTGCATTGTCCGGCATCGCTCTTTTGTTCCTGTGGCCGCTCTTGCTCGTCATTGCCGTGGCCGTCAAGCTCGAATCGGCTGGCCCCATCATCTATCGTTCGCTCCGCGCGGGAAAAAAGGGACAGAAGTTCTCTTGTTATAAATTCCGGACCATGGTCGACGGCGCGGACGAGCTGAAAGATTCGCTTCGCCGGTTCAACGAGCGCCGAGATCCGTTCTTCAAAATCGCCGATGACCCTCGCGTCACCCGGCTCGGCCGCTTTCTTCGCAAGTACAGCCTCGACGAACTGCCCCAATTCTGGAACGTCTTAAAAGGGGATATGAGCTTGGTTGGCCCGCGCCCCCATCCTGTAGACGACTGCGCGCGCTACCGGCCCGCGGATCACCGGCGGCTGGAAGTGAAACCAGGCATAACCGGGCTCTGGCAGGTCATCGCGCGCGCCGATCCTTCGTTTGAAACGTGCATGAAGCTCGATCTTGAATACATGATGCGCTGGAGCCTGTCGCTCGATTGCAAGATTTTGCTGCGCACCGTTCCCGCAGTACTGGCCGGCGAAGGATCGTAATGCGAAGTTTGTGGGTTTGATTCTCTGGGGAAGTCCCTGAAGGGCAAATTCTCTTGCCTAGCATTGTGGGAAATCGAATGAATCAGAATGGGGCACTCGCTCTGCGAGCCGGCCACCCGACCCGTTCGGGTTTCTCCGCTGAACGCTCAGCTGTCGCTCCCGTATTGATCCGAAAACACCCTCGTACGCGCATTGTCAACAGCTGGTTGATCCTCATTGGGATAGTGGGCGCCATCATCGCTGTGGCCGACGGCCTAAAACGCCCTCCCAATTCAGACTTGGAGCCTCTGCCACAATCCCTGCAATACGACCCCTACAGTGCCGCCTTGCTCCTGGCAGGCATCACACTTCCTCTCGCGTTTGCATACGCGAGACGCGCGCGCGCCTCTTTAACCGAGGCGGTGTTTCTGTGGTTTATATTGTGCACCGCCGCATACACCAAGGATTTTTCCTACTTGCGCTTGCCCGGAGTGCCACTCTTTGTTACCGATATTGTGCTGATTGTTCTTCTTACCTCGATCTATATCGTCCAGCGCCGCCGCGGTCCGCGCCTACCCGTAGTGCTGAATATCTCCCTAGCTCTCTTTGCCCTGGCTGGCGTACTTGCGGCCGCACGTGGTTTTTTGGGGCATCACGACCCAGTCCTCGTGTTACGCGACTCCGCGATTGTAGGATATTCATTGTTTTTGCCGGCTGGGTATCACCTCACCAGAAATTGGCTGGTGATCAGGAGAATAGCAGTTTGGTTTGCGCTTGGCGCAGCATTAAGCATTCTGAATGGACTAGCTCAGTTTGCCGTCGTACCCGAACAAAGACGCTTCGTAAGTGGCATTTATGTGTTGGTTCCATTCGTCGGCGTCCTGGTGATGATGGCAAACAGACTCATCCGGACGCGCGTAGCCTGGATTCTCGCGGGAATTTTTTCTATCGGTTTGTTCCTTGCCAACTCTAGAAGCGTCTTCGTGTCCATTGTTGTCCTGTTCGTGCTCGCATTGTTAGTTCCCGGACTGTTCCGGAGAAAGCGTCGCCTTGTGACCTTGATTACAGCCCTTGTTACGGCCGCAGTGCTGGCAGGTTCTTTCACACTCCTATATCTTCATCTGCGGTCCGAACGAGACTTTGCCGTACGCGTTGCAGGCGAACTGTCCTCAGGCGTCCTCCATACTAGTAACGATCCCTATTGGCAATTCCGGCTCATGGCCTGGCAAGAAGCTTGGAACCGATTTAAGGAGTACCCTGCCGCTGGAGAAGGATTTGGAATTCCCTTTAAGTTCGATATCTGGGACGAAGATGTGCGTCCCCACAATACGTTTCTGACCGTCCTTTACAAAATGGGACTGTTGGGCTTTCTCCCATTGCTCATCTTTCTTTTCTATTTCTTTTGGCTTGGCTTTCACTGCCTTCGTCGCAATCAGACAAACAATCATGTCGTTTTCTTGGAAATAGTGATCTTGGCGCAAGTCTGCTTCTGTGTGTGGGGAGGGGCTAGTTTGATGCTTGAGAGCCCTTACTTGGCCTCTCTTTTTTGGGCAGGAGTGGGCATCAGTCTGCGCTTAGCGCAGAAGCTTGACTTCGAACGCTCCTTCGAGGCTTTGCCAGATCAAAATCAGGTGGAGCAATCCTGACCACGGAAGGACCGAAATAATGATTTGTCTCCTTTGTCGCGGCAAGGCTGTTCAGCACCTGCAATTACCTCACACGACAACTTGGAGATGTCGAGCAAGCAATTGTGGTCTAGAGTTTGCTTCACCCCAGGTCCGCGACGACGAGCTACGACGCATCTACACTGCGTCCTACTATCCATCAACTGACAATACTCGTCCGGTTGAATACGAGCCTACTGACGATTCCGTGGTGCGGCAGGTTCTTTTGCAACTCGAGGCATCACTAGGTTCTTTGAAGGGTTTGCGGTTGCTGGATTATGGTTGTGGACGCGGGCCCATTTCGCGTATTGCCCTGGAGCTCGGCCTTGTGCCAGCAGGGATGGAGCCCGACCCGGTTGCGAGAGGTATCAGCAAGGCGAGCGTCGGAATGTCCGTGTACGCTAGTCTTGAAGAGCTGCGCTCGCAAGACCTGCCGCCACAATTTGACTTGGTCATACTCTGGAACGTTATTGAACACTTACGACAACCGTGGTCTGAGCTGCAAGAAATCCGGAGGTTCCTGCGTCCCGGGGGTCGCCTCCTCGTTTCTACAATGAATACTCGCTGCCTCAGGGCCCGGATTGAAAGCACACGCTGGGAGAGTTACAGCAACCCTACACACCTATACTACTTTGATCGTGGCTCGCTCGAACGCGTCTTGCGCTGCGGAGGTTTTCATAGGGTGCAAGAGTGGAAACCAAAAATCCGCTACCCACACCATGGTGCCGCAAGGCGTTACTTCTATGAGCTTTCGACTATGTTTGGAGTCTCGGACGGTCTTTGTTACTTGTGTTCCTAATCTGCGGCTGCAGACCTGTGCCTGGCGATGTAACGCTCAAGTCTGAATAGAGCTGGAGACGCACTTCCACAGCGATGCACTTGAATGATGCCAGCATGAGTGGTTCCAAGACCTTTGAAGCAGTGGCTCGTGCAACCCTGCTCCGGATGACCCCGCTCAGGTGGCGCCTCGTTCGCATATTTGAATCCTTAATGCAATTCCTGAAGCCGCTGATTCCCCCGCTGCGGCCTTTCAAAAATCCTAAAGAACAGCCTGCGAGCATTCTTGCAATCGAATATTGGAATCTAGGTGACCTCGCCATCCTTGTGCCTTTTCTCCGCAATTTAAGGCAGAGCTTTCCACGGGCCCGGATTTCGCTTCTCCTCAAAGCAGAGCTGACAGCTTTTCTTGAGGATCAGGGACTTGTGGATGAATTCATACCCGTCCGGGTGCCTTGGGCGCGCCACTTCAATCGGTTGCGGAAATACAATCCCTTCTCTCTCGACTGGATTTCACTGTCACGCACGATTCTCTCACTGCGGAAGCGCCGGTTCGACTTGGCTTTTTCAGGCCGCATGGACGTTCGCGACAACCTTATGCTCTGGCTGAGTGGTGCGCGTCGACGAATCGGGTACAGTGTTGGCGGCGGCGGTTCCTTTTTGACCGACCGGGTCACGCCGGATCTGTCCCGCCCGCACCGCGCCGAATTGTGGCTGCATTTACTCGAGGCACTGGAATTGCCTTTGGATCCGAAGGTTGACCGCTTCCATCTAACACATGTCGAGTTGGCTTGGGCTCGGTCGTACCTCGCCGGGCTTGGCATTGCTCCTGGTGTATCTCTCATTGGTGTTCACCCCGGGGCGCGGATCGCGACGCGACAGTGGGGCAATGAGCGCTTTGCCGAGGTCGCGCGTCGCGTCCTCAAGGAAACCGACGCACACGTTCTGTGGTTCTCGGAGCCGGGGAATTCGTGCCAATCACCCCAGTTGGGGCGCTGTCATGCAGTTAGTCTCAGCTTTCGGCTCTTTCTCGCCGTGCTTTCTTACTGCCGCCTTCTTGTTTGCAACGACAGTGGTCCAATGCACTTAGCGAACCTATTGAGGCTGCCGGTTGTGGCTGTCTTCGGCCCGACCCAGGCGGAATGGTTCGGTCCGCGCGGGTCACATGACCGCGTCGTGATTCGGCCGGAATTCTCCTGCCGTCCGTGCTGGGATTACTGCGTTTTTGACCAGCCCTATTGTCTACGGACGATTTCAACGGATGAAGTATATGCCGCCGTTAAGGCCGCTCTTGGCACTAGAGACATAGGGAAGCCCGGAAAGGTGAGTGCCTGTTGACTCGAACGTGTGTCTCAGACGTTTCTTCAGGATATACTCGAAGTCAAAGTGTCGCCGAGGCCAAAGTAATCGCGGCCAACGTTGATTTCTATCGTCAGTTTGCGGACAAGTACGACAGCTACGAAACGTATCTTTTTGACCCCGCTCTGCAACAGAGTCTCGAAGAAGACGTCGACAAAATTGGTTCACGCTTTGCTCTGCTGGATCGGGCACCTTCTTGCCTCGAGTGCGGCGGCGGAACCGGTAACCTCACCTTGAAAATGTGCAAGCGCGGTTGGGCAGTTACCGTTGTGGATGTGTCCGAAAAAATGCTGGGCTTGCTGCAACAAAAAGCCCAGGCTCGCGGCTACTCCCCCAAACTGATTCTCAGCCCCATCGAACAATTCCTCGACGCCACCCATGAGGATTACGACCTCGTGGCCTTCAGCTCCGTTCTCCATCACCTGTATTCCTATGCCTCTGTCGTCGAGCGTTCCCTGAAGCGATTACGTCCCGGAGGAGTTTTTTATTCCAACTATGACCCTCTCGCGCCGAAGAGTCCCTTTTTCGCTCATCTCTTCGATTCCTTCGACACGACCCTCGCAAAGACCCTCTATGACCCTGCGGACATTCTTCCCGGGATCGGGCGCCGTTTTCGCAAGCTCTTTTCCCGAGGCGATCCCGAATTTCGTCGCGCCATCGTGAGCGCGGGCGACTTGGCCGAATTTCATGCCCGGACGGGTATGGATGACCAGCAAATCCTTCAGATCTTGGACAAAAATGGGTTATCCATCGTGCACCACCAGAGCTTCGCAACTGGAAGGACGAGGTTCACTCGGCTGGTGAACGAACACCTGCGGCTCTTGGAAAGCTTCAAGATCATTGCACGGCGCAATTCCCACGAAATCAGAGCGTAATTCTTACGCGCGAGAGTCAGTAACCACCGCGCGATTCCAAGGCTTCGATTCCTCTGCCTCCGTCCGCGAATGCATCGCAGATCCCGATGGGAACCGCTCCTTGAGGCGCAAGATCGGTTCTTCAAAGAAGTACCACGAAATCGAACCCGCCACAGTCGCGATGAGAATCTGACCACCGAACGCTAACAGATTCCGTGCCACCGGGTTAGTGGGGAAAAGATTTCCAGAGTTGATGAAGCGGGCCCAGAGGATGAAGAGTGGGTAGTGCAACAGATAAATTCCATAGCTGATCCGTCCCATGTAGCGTAACCAGCGGGCAGAGAAGCTTCGCCCCAGCAGAGAGGATCGGATGTCAGAGACTAGTAATAATCCGATTAACCCCGTGTATAAGAGACCCAGGAACGTATAACCCACGACGGAGCTGTTTCTATGCAGCACAATTCGCGCGAGTAGCGTGCCCGCCGTGCCGACAAACAAGAGCTGATAACTTCTAGTACGCCAGCGGACAAGGGTACAACTCGGGGAACGCAGCCAAAGTGCCGCAAGAGAACCAAATGTGATGGCATCTAAACGCGAAAATGTATATTGGTGAACTAATCCGGACTCAGCGCCCCGAAAATAGAAGGCGAGCCTGAGGGACAAGGACACAACGAAAAGGGAGAACAGAACAATAGTGAGTGTGCGTTTTTTGAGGAGGAATATGAGGAGTGGCCAGGTGATATAGAATTGCTCCTCGACTGCCAGGGACCAAGTTGCCGCCAAACCAAAGGGATAAGCGTCATGGTAGATGAGGTTTTGCACGTAGAAGGCAAAAGCAAGCCAAATGCTACCCACCGTTGTCCGCATGGCGGGCACAAATAGCGGCTCTACGACAAATACCAGAAAGAGAACGAGATAATACAAAGGCCAAATGCGCACTGCCCGTCGAGCGTAGAAATTTCGAAAATAGTGCTCGGATCCCTTCGAGTCCAAAAGTATCCCCGTGATGAGAAATCCCGACAATACAAAGTACGAGTCCACACTAAATCGCGCATACTCCAACATCCCTGCATGTGGTAATCGTTCAAGGAAGCCAGAGTGGCCAATGAGCACCATGAGAACCGCAACGCCCCTCAGGCCATCAAACTGAGGTACATATCCCGGTACGAAGAACCCCGTGGCTGCAGTTTTTTTCCCCATAGGTCGAGGAGGTGACTTACCTCCGGCTCTCAGTGAGTTTCCGCGGTTCCAACCCGAATTCAATCAGGAAAACACCTGCCAGCGCACTGTCAAAACCTGGGATTAAATGCGATCTTGCTGCCTTCGGCGATTAGCCATGGGCGTAGTTGCCCCGTCTTTTCAATGCAACAAAAGAATTTATTGCCTTGACGACGCAAGATCGGGATGGCGTTAAAAGCAATCTGAAAAGCTCTTAAAACAACAAGGAAAGTCTTCGCCCCCATGATTGACGTAATCGCGTGAATTCTGGTTTCTTTTCTCATTGCGAGCTCTTTCTCATCGACATTGAAGTCCCAATAAGAGTACGCATGCGCCTGAAACAAATATTCTGCTAGGTAGGAAGAAACTGTCTTGCGCATTTCATTCGCGCTCCAACGATAGATGAAGTTTGGCACGCACGAATCTCTAACCCCACCCGCTTGATACCCATGATAGACGACCGAGAAGATCTCAAAAGGAAACGAGAAACCGGCCCACGTCAGTGCGCGCATCGACAGAGAATCGTTTGGCTCCAACAGGACGACATGTCTACGCGCAACACGCAGCATTTCACACAGGGCTTTGTGCGGGGACCGGCAATGGTGCAAGACTTCGTGAACGAAGACGCAATCAAACGAACCATCTGGCAAATCGATCTGTTCAGCGTCAATCGCCAAAAGCTTCACTTTGACGCTCAGATTTGAGTGTGCGTCTTCTTCAGGTTCTAACTGGAAATTCGAGAGGGTTATGTCTTTGAATCCCGCGCATATCAGAAATTCTGCGTCGTCCCAGGTACCTCCGATTACGAGGAGCTTTTCATTGGTATCAATGTGGCAGACTTTAAGATGGTGCAGAAAGACAGCCAGGAATTGATCTCTCCTCTTTCCGGATCCCGCCGTCCTCACCCCTTGTTTCGTGACTGAAGTTGATCTCATACATTTGCTACCATGTTGCATCCCCTCATTGCATTTTATATGGAGCACTTTGTATTTCTACTGCTTATGAGCAGCCAAATGTCCTTGCCTTGAACCTGACACACTCGGAGCCGTGCTATCATGTGCCATGAACTTCCGTCGTAGCCCCTCAGAAAGCCCTCGCATAGTTTCGCCTGGCTCGGAACGGATCCCCATTCAGATCCCGTTGTTTGTCACACGCCATCCACGAATCAAGTATCTTCTTTCTTTTCATATTCTTACGCACTCTTTTGCGTTTCAAATGCCTATCTCTTTTCTTTTCATTAAGTTCCGCACTCTTTCGCAAAAACAGGGGGGTGGGGTATGCCCTCTTTAGTTTCTCTTTCTTTTCAACAAGTTCCAGACTCTCTAGGAACACCAATCCATTACGGTGGCGCAAGTTTGTGGGGATCCCACTAGTTATGGCGACGCAAGCTCAAACAGAGCAAGCCCTTGAGGTTAACGCCTGCTTCCAGGTTTTGGGCGTACGCGTAGACGCTGTCCAGATCCCGGACGTGGTTGCCCAGATGACAGAATGGATTCACGAGAAAACGGGGTGTCATTCCATCGCCGCGACCGGCATGAACGGCATCGTCGAAGCCCAGCACGATCCCGAGTTCAAGCAAGTTCTGAACGCAACGGACTTGGTTGTGCCGGATGGCATGCCACTCGTCTGGCTGGGCCGTCGCCGTGGCCATGTTTTGCCACGGCGCGTGTATGGCCCTGATCTGCTGCTGGCGTTCTGTGAAAAGACTCCCGGGCAGGGATATCGGCACTTCTTTTATGGCGCAGAGAGGGAGCCAGATGTCCCGGAACGCCTTGCGGAAACTCTCAAGAATCGATTTCCCGGAACGATCGTGGTAGGAACCTATTCCCGTCCTTTGCAGCCTATGAGCCTTGAACAAGAGAATGAAATTGTATCGCTGATCTCGCACGCTGCACCCGATGTCCTCTGGGTAGGTTTGGGTGAGCTAAGACAGGTGCGCTGGATGCACGCCCACAGAGACAAACTACACGTTCCGGTTCTGGTTGGCGTGGGCGCTGCCTTCGACATGCTTTCGGGGAGAAAGAAACAGGCCCCTCGCTGGATGCGCGAGCACGGCCTTGAATGGTTCTTCCGCCTAATGCAAGAGCCGCGCCGTTTGTGGCGGCGTTATTTGGTCTACGGAGCCCAATTTATCGCTTACCTTGTGCTGGAGAGCTTGCGGCTGAAGAATTTCGACGCTAGCGGCAGCAGTCTCCAAAACGGAACACAAAGCCGTCAAGCGCGTACTTAAGTCTTTCCTGTTTGCAAATCTCCACACATTCCGCCTCAGGTCTTCACCTGCATTTCAATTCAAGGCTGCACCTTATCGACTGGCGCGCCCCCGCTTCGTAGTCTCAATTTGCCCGATCCTCGTTCCGAAGTAGGAGTCAGAGCCATCCAAGTGGAAAGAACTCGGTCCAAGGGGTTGATTCTAGGCGTCTTTGCATTCGCCATAACTTTTCTCTGCCTGCCGCATAATCTACTGTCCGCCGCCAATCCGGCCATTTCCACTCAAGGCTCCCAGGAAGCTCACTCGTCACCGCAATCGGCAAGTCAGAACCAAACTGCGCCTCCGCCAAACTTGGAAACTGCCGGGGATTGGAATCACCGCCTAAAGGAACTGCTGGATTCCAATCCATCAACTCCGGTTCTAAGCGCGCAAGAATACCGCATCGGTCCCGAAGATGTCCTCAATATAAACGTCTTCGAAGCCCAGGAGCTGAATCGCGAAGTTCGCGTCTCGGCAGGCGGAGAAATTTCATTGCCCTTGCTTGGTTCAGTTCGAGCGGCAGGATTGACTCCCCGCGAATTGGAATTTGTCCTCCAGGAACTTCTTCATCGCACCTACATGAAGGACCCTCACGTCAGCGTGTTTGTGCGCGAGATGCAAAGCCATCCTGTTTCTGTGCTGGGAGCGGTCAGACGGCCCGGCGTTTTCCAGATTCGTGGAAGCAGGACGCTTCTTGAGGTTCTCTCTCTCGCAGAAGGTTTGGCTGATGATGCCGGCGAAACCGTCATCATTCTGCGAGGCGCGGGCTTGTCCACAGAGCCGGAACCGCCCGCGGATCACTCCATGGATCATCCCGCCGCACCCGATCCACCCTCCTCTGGCCCGCAAAGTCCCGGCGAAGCGAATGCCGTGTCTTCTTCTCTCAACGACAATCGCTCAGCGCCAGAGGGTGCCGTGCAGGTGAACTTGAAAGATCTTCTGGAGTCGGCTGATTCTCGCAGCAACCCTTTGGTTCATCCCGGCGACATCGTTAAGGTCACTCGCGCAGGCGTTGTTTACGTGATTGGCGAAGTTCGCAAGCCCGGCGGATTCGTCTTGAAATCAAATGAGAAAATTTCCGTCCTTCAGGCCCTGGCTTTGAGCGAAGGACTCACTCCCATCGCTTCAAAGGGCAATGCGCGAATTATCCGCACGGATCAAAGCGGTGAACGAAAAGAGACTCCCATTAACTTGGGAAAAATCCTGGCGGGCAAGGCTCCTGACCCAGTGCTCGGGCCAAAGGATATTGTCTTCGTACCCAACAGCGCAGCAAAGACCACCATGAGCCGGGGAGTGGAAGCCGCAGCGCAAACGCTGACCGGGCTGCTTATTTTCCATTGGTAGGGAAATGGACGACCAAAATCAAGTCGAGCTTTATAGCCGCGGCCATCGGCTTGATCGGCGTGGGCCCGGCGCTCTCGATGGCCGCGTCCTAGAGCTGCCCGATTCCTACGAAATCCTGGAACCTGGCGAGGCGCTCGACCTCCGCAGCTATGGCCGCATCCTTCGCAAGCGGCTGCCCACAATCCTTGTCGTCTTTTTCATTCTGTTTACTGGCATTCTCATCGCCACTCTGAAACAAAAGCCCGTCTATCGGGCCCAAGTCTTGCTGGAAATTCAGAAAGAAAATCCGGACATCCCGACAATCAAGGAGATGTATGAACTCGACGCTGTGTCCGATGCCTACCTGAGGACGCAATACAGCATTCTGGCCAGCGAAAGCCTGGCGCGCCGGGTGATCGATCAGCTCCAACTAGAAACTCTTCCTGAATTCAACTCTCCCAAATGGTGGCAGTTCTGGCCAAGGAATAAGAAATCTCCCGCGCCACAAACTTTTGCAATCGGTCCCGTGCCCGAAACCCGTGATCGTGAACTGTCCCAGCGAGTCCTTGAGCGATTTCAAGATCGCTTGACCATCGATCCTGTCAATCGCAGCCGCCTTGTAACTGTTCGATTTGACTCGCGCGATCCGGAACTTGCCGCGCGCGTTGTCAACACGCTTGCCTCGGATTATGTCGATCAAAGTCTGGAAGCACGCTGGCAAGCCACACAAAGGGCCGCTGAGTGGCTCTCGCAACAGTTGGTGGGCGTGAAGGCGAAATTGGAAAAATCCGAAGATGATCTCCAAAGCTACGCGCGGCGCAATGGTCTGGTCTTCCTTGAAACCGATAAAGGCGCCAGCCAGAACGTCGCAAACGAGCGGCTGCAGCAACTCCAGGAGCAGCTGACCAGAGCGCAATCCGAGCGATACGAAAAGGAAGCGCTCTACCGCTTGGTTCAAACAGGCGAGTTCGGAGCCTTGCCTGGAGTCTTCGAGAACAAATTAATTCAGGATTTGAGCGAACGTCTGGCGGAGCTCAAGCGTGAACACGCCCAGTTGTCGACGACGTTCAGTCCCGATTATCCTCGCGTCAAAGAAATTCAGAGCCAGGTCGACGAAATCGAGTCCTCGCTTCGGGAGGAGCGTCAGCGCGCCGCCGATCGCATCGCCAACGATTATTCCGCCGCGGTGCGCCGTGAGGACCTGGTCCATCAGGCCGTGGACGGCCAGCAAAAGCAGGTAAGCCTGATTGCCGAAAAATCAGTCCAGTACAACATCCTGAAACGCGAGGTCGACACGAACAAGCAGCTCTACGAAGGCCTGCTGCAGCAGTTGAAAGAAGCCGGCGTCTCTGCCGGCCTGAAGGCTAGCAATATCCGTCTCGTGGATTCCGCCGAGCCGCCTGCCAAACCATTTAAGCCGCGAACGCTCTTGAATCTGTCTGTTGCTGTGTTTCTTGGTTTAGCCCTCGGAATATGTGCCGCGCTCTTCCAGGAGCGCATGGACGATACGCTCAAGGGCGATGACGATGTCGAGCGGTTGCTTGGCCTTCCTTCCCTGGCATTGATTCCGGTTGTGCCCGCGTCAAATGGTGATCACCTTGGCATCCATAGGTTCCTCCCGCGAGATAAGTCTCTCTCGCTCGCAGGAAATGGAAACGGCTCAGGCAAGGACCGGCGTCCTTCCTGGCACCTTATAGACCGGGACGGCACACAGCATGCCGCCCTTGGCGAAGCATTTCGCAGTCTCCGCACCTCGGTCTTGCTGTCGACTCCGGATCGGCCTCCGAGTTCTCTCCTGATCACAAGCACGCAGCCCGCTGACGGCAAAACCACCGTAGCCTGCAACCTGGCGATTTCGCTGGCGCAGCTTGGTCATCGCGTCTTGCTTGTGGATGCGGATTTGCGTTCTCCTTCTTTGCATAAATTGTTCGGCATCGATCGGACCCTGGGCCTGGTCAGCTATCTCACCGGCCAGCAAGATTGGCGCGCCGCGGTACACCCTTCCGGCTCCCGCGGGCTTGATCTCTTGGTTTCCGGCCCTGTGCCTCCGAATCCCTCCGAGCTTCTTTCTTCCCAGAGCATGGGAGCTTTGATCCGCTCCGCCTCCGCGGAGTACGGCTTTGTAATCCTGGATTCTTCGCCTATGCTTGCGTTGGCCGATAGCCGCATCCTTGCCCCGCTCGTCAACGGAGTGCTCCTGGTCGTAAGGAGCGGCGCCACTCCTCGCGAGCAGCTTTTGCACGCGCAGGCTGGAATCCGCGGCGTGGGTGGCAACTTGATCGGCGTGGTGCTGAACAGCGTCGATATTCGCACCAATGGCTACTACAGCTATGGCCCGTATGGTCCCAATGCCGGCTCTCCCCCACAAGAAACTTTCGTTCCCGCTAATTTCCAGATGCCGCCGCAACAAAAAGCCAGCGACTGATCCATTGCGAGCCTTCCATGCTTCGATTGCTTGAAGCTGGCCTCATCGTTGCCGTGTGCGTGGCCGTTTTAGCCTTTGGCGGCACAGCCCCTTCGTTTTTCGCAATAACGCAGGTGATTATCTTTGGGCTTGGGTTTGTCTTCCTTCTCTCAAGACAGTCTTCGCGCGACACTTCCTTCCATATTCCCGTCGCCGGCCCTCTTCTCCTGGTCGCGTTGGTTCTACTGCAACTTTGCCCGCTTCCTGTTTCCCTGGCGCCCATGTTCGGACGAGCGCGCGACGAAGTGCCCTCCGGGTCGTATTTCACCATCAGCATGGAGCGCTACCAAACAGTTTCACATCTCCTGCTGCTGGTTACCTATCTGACTGCCTTCTTCCTGACATTGTTCCTCTGCCGCGATCGCAACGCGAAGAAGCGGCTCGTCTTCGCCCTTGTGTCACTCGGAGCGTTCGAAGCTCTCTATGGCCTCATTCAATACCTCACCGGCTGGCAGCAAATTTTCGCTTATGTAAAAAAATACTATTTGGAAGAAGCCACCGGCACGTACATCAACCGCAATCATTTCGCTGGTTTTTTGGAAATGATCCTCCCCTTTGTCATCGTTCTTGCTTTGCGCTGGACGTACCTTCTATCTAAGAACACTTCCGGCAGAGCTGGTACGTTCCGCAAACTTGTCTCCCGGACCGAACTGGTTTCAGTCGTGTTCTGGCTCTTTCTTGCCATCGTGATTCTTGCCGCTCTTATCCTGTCGCGCTCGCGTATGGGAATCATTTCCGCTCTGGTTTCACTCGTTGCCATTCTGGCGCTCGCTGGAACATCGACCGTGGGTCCGCGCGCCAGGGCGGCAGTCGCTGCAGTATTTTTTCTCGGCGTCCTGGGACTGGTTGTGTGGATCGGCAGCGATCCTGTCATGAGCCGTTTCGAAACTCTGGGCCAGGAATACAATCTTAGCGGTCAGAGCCGCGTTTCGATCTGGCATGACACGCTAGGGTTGATTCGCCAGCATCCCTTCCTCGGAACTGGGCTCGGGTCCTTTTTCGTGGCTTACACCTCCGTTCAAACTGCTTTCCTCAATCTTCTTGTTGAGCACGCCCACTGCGATTACCTGGAAGTAGCCACGGAACTTGGCCTGCCTGGTGCGATCTTGGTATTTGGCTCGATCTTCTGGGTTCTTGCCCAGACCGTACGTCGGTACGGAAAGTTGGAGGAACGTTTTGACAAAGCCGTTTCGCTCGCTTGTATCGGGAGTATTGGCGCCATTTTGGTGCATAGCCTGGCCGACTTTAATCTGTATATCCCTGCCAACGCACTGGTCTTCACCATGATTCTGGCGATGGCTTGGTCTAGCGCTCATCCCGAATCACCGCCGCGGCGGGAGATCCCATGATAAGAAACAATGGCGAGATGCCGGTGCTACGAAAGGCCAGGAAGGGTTCCACTCAGCGCGGGCGCGTGGTCAGGCCGGCTTGTTTCCAGAGCTTATCCCATTGCCAGATATTTGGCTCGGGGATGCGGTAGCCGAGCAGATGGGCCAGCAACAAAATCTGGCCACGATGATGCGCTTCGTGCGAGAACATGTAAGCGAACATGGTCCCTCCCGCGGGCCACGTGGGCACATAGCCGTCGCGACGGAACTTTGCAACGCGGCGATTTGGAGCCGCTGAGAGAGCATCCGACAACATGCGCAGGCACTGCGCGGCGCTTCTCCTGTGCGCGGCGACAGTTTGCTTCATGGTGCAGCGGTGCGGATCGAGTGGCGGCGGACACTTCAGATGCGGCGCTGAATTCCTCAGCCACGTTAGTCTGCTGTTGTGCAGATGCGCGAAGATGGCCGCGATCGTACGGCCTTTGCCTTTTTTGCCCGGCGGCTGGGCGCGCCACGCACGCGGGTCGAGATGCGCGAGAAGGAGCTGGTTCATCGCGTCGTTGCTCGCGTAGGTTTCGAGCAGGCTGTCGCGAATCTCGGCCAGCGCAGCGTAAGGTTGAAATGTCTCCGCGTGGGATTGGTGTGCCATGGAAGCTCCGCCAATTTTTAATTGATAGCAAGGTATGTGTGTGTAGGATAGCAGGGCGAGCCTTGGGGGAAGACGAATGAACATTCCAGAAACCTACGATTACCTCGTTCGCGCCCGCAGGAACTTGTGGACCGCGCTGGAGCGCGTGCCGGACGAGGTTTTATCCCGCAAATTGCTGGACGGCGATCGCTTTCACTGCATCAAGGATCTCGTGTTTCACATAGTCGCCACAGAGGACTTCTGGATTCGCGAGGAGATCCTGCGCGAACAGCCGGTGCGGCAGACCATTTCCGCCTTGAAGGATACCAAGGGCGGCCCTATTTTTAGCGGTTCCCCGCTCGAAATGCTGCTGGACTACTGGCGCCTTGTCGAGCAGAGCACCCTTGCTTATCTCCCTACTCTCGATGACGGCGAGTTGAAACGGGTTGTGACTGTGCACGACAGGCCGGGGCAGCGCTTCACCGTGGATGGCCTGCTGTGGAACGTGATGTTTCACGAGATGCGCCATACCTCCCAGATGACCGTCCTTCTGCGCACTCAAGGCATCAAACCGCCCGCTCTTGACCTGTATTATTACCTGCCAATTGCTGCTGTGTCGGCGTGAGGTTCCTCGCCTCACGTCCTCAGTTTCAACCTTCCATCACCTTGACATCCCGCCATTCGCGTTGTTAACTCGCCACGCGAGGAGGCTCTTTTCCAATGACACGCAAAGCGCGCATCGTCTCCGCTCTTCTCATTGCAACTCTGACTCTTGCTTCCAACCCAAACCTCTTGGCGCAGGATGCTTCTCACAAACTTAGCGCCATGGATGAGTTCCAGATTCAGCTTCCCACCGACCCGCAAATTTCTCCTGACGGCAAGCGCATCGTCTATGTGCGCCGCTTCGCCGATCCCATGACCGACAAGCGCTACTCGAATCTCTGGATCATTAATGCCGACGGAACTGACCATCGCCCGCTCACCACCGGCAATCGCAGTGACGCCTCTCCGCGCTGGTCGCCGGACGGCATGCGCCTGGCATACCTCTCCGACGCCGACGGCAAACAACAGCTCTATATTCGCTGGATGGACACTGGCCAGACCGCACGCATCACCAATCTCGACCAGGCCCCTGACGCGATCGCCTGGTCGCCCGACGGAAAAATGCTGTCTTTCTCTTCGCTCGTTCTTGGGAAAGGCCCGCACATCGCTGATCTGCCGGCTCCGCCTTCCGGCGCGAAATGGGCTGACCCTCCCGCCGCCTACAATCGCTTGGTGTATCGCTTCAACGGTGCGGGTTATCTCAAGCCCGGCTTCATGCAGATTTTTGTCGTTGACAGCGAAGGCGGCGCCCCGCGCCAGGTCTCTAACGGAAATTTCCCCAATGGCGGCAACGAATTCGGCCCGTCACGCGCGTCCTGGACGCCTGATGGCAAGTATCTGATCGTCTCCGTCAACCGCCATCCCGAATCCGATCACGAGTATTTCGACGATGAAGTCTATGAGTTTAGCGTGGCTGATGGCTCGCTTCGCCCTCTCACCAATCGCAAAGGCCCGGACAATTCTCCCGCTGTGTCTCCCGACGGAAAACTCATCGCCTACACCGGCTACGATGACCGCTACCAGGGCCATCAAACGACCAAACTCTACCTCATGAATCGCGATGGCACGAATTCGCATTCCCTGTCGGACAAACTCGATCGCGATATCCAGGACCCCCAATGGGCTCCGGACAACAGCGGCGTCTATTTCCGCTACGACGATCAGGGCGATTCCAAGATAGGTTTCTATCCCGTAGCCGGCGGCGTTTCCAAGAAAATCGCCGAACATCTTGCTTCCACGCTGGGTGCCGGCGGCAGCGGCACCTTTTCTCTGTCCCGCACCGGCACGATCGCTCTCACCTACGGCCGTCCGGACAATCCCGGCGACATCGCCATCTCCAACATGGGCGCGATGAAAGTGCTGACCTCTTTGAATCAGGAATTGTTGACGCAAAACAAGCCCGGCCACGTCGAAGAGATTTCGTTTGAATCCTCAAAAGGCAATCGTAAAATTCAGGGCTGGATCGTTCACCCGCCGGATTTTGATCCTTCCAAGAAATATCCTCTCGTTCTTGAAATTCACGGCGGCCCCTTCGCCGACTATGGCGATCGTTTTGATTTCGAAAAGCAGGTGCTGGCTGGCAGAGGCTATGTGGTTCTCTATATCAACCCGCGTGGCAGCACCAGCTACGGCGAAGACTTTGCCAACCTCATTCATCACGCCTATCCCGGCGATGATTTCTACGACCTCAACAGCGGCGTCGACGCCGTCGTCGCCAAGGGCTACATCGACACCAACAATCTCTTCGTGACTGGCGGCAGCGGCGGCGGTGTCCTCACCTGCTGGACCATCGAGCACACCGAGCGTTTTCGCGCCGCGGCTTCGCTCTATCCGGTCATCAACTGGTACAGCTTTGCGCTTACCTCCGATATTCCCTTCATAACCAAATATTGGTTCCCCGCTCTTCCCTGGGACAGCACCGACAATTACATGCAGCGCTCGCTCACCAATCTCGTCGCCAAGGTTAAAACTCCCACATTAGTCATGACCGGCGAAGCCGACTATCGCACGCCCATTTCCGAAGCCGAACAGTTTTACGAGGCTCTCAAACTCCTGAATGTGGACACCGTCCTTGTCCGTGTCCCCGAAGAGCCGCATGGTATTGGCCGCCGCCCCAGCCATCACATTGCCAAAATGCTCTACATTGCCGGCTGGTTCGAACAGCACAAGTCGAAGCCGTAAAAGCATCCACTCATTTATGTTGCGTTTATCTTCGCCGCTATATAGGTAGCTACGCCAAGCTCAAGCTAAACATTGAAAACCAAAGGGAGACGACATCATGCAAAGACGTTTCACCCTTCCCACCATTCTCGGTTCACTCTTAGTCGTGATCATTTTTTCTGCCGCCGCATTCTTGCGCGCCGCCACACCGGGGCCCGACCCGGCCGGTTCCGGCTATCACGTCATCAAAACCATTCCAATCGGCGGCGAAGGTGGCTGGGACTACGTCTACGTGGACAGCGACGCCCGCCGGGTTTACGTCTCGCGTGGTACACACGTCGTCGTCGTCGATGCAGACACCTACGCTGTCGTCGGCGACATTCCCGACACACAGGGAGTTCACGGCATCGCCGTTGCTTCCAACCTCGGCCGCGGCTTCACCAGCAACGGCCGCGCCGACAGTGTCACCATTTTCGATCTCAAAACATTGAAGCCCATCGGCACCGTGAAGACTGACGCCAATCCCGACGCCATCCTCTACGAACCCGTCTCCAAGCGCGTCTTCACTTTCAACGGGCGCGGCAAAAATGCCACCGCCATCAACGCCGCGGACGGCACTGTCGTCGGCACGATTCCTCTCAATGGCAAGCCCGAATTCGCCGCCGCTGATGGCAAGGGCACGATCTATGTAAACAACGAAGACACTTCCGACCTCTACCATCTTGACGCGCAAAGCCTCAAGGAACTCCATCACTGGCCGCTCGCGCCGTGCAAATCGCCTTCCGGTCTTGCCATGGACGTCGCCAATCGCCGCCTCTTTTCGGTCTGCGACGAAAAAGTGATGTCCGTCGTGAATGCCGACACCGGTAAGGTCGTTGGTACGCCCACCATCTGCGAAGGTCCGGATGCAGCCGGATTCGATCCCTCGACCGGTTACGCTTTCGCCTCCTGCGGCGACGGCAACCTTACCGTCATCCATGAAGACTCGCCCGACAAATTCACGGTTGTCGAAAATGTTCCCACCAAGCGCAGCGCCCGTACCATGGGCCTTGACCTCAAAACCCACAACATCTTTCTCCCAGCGGCCGACTTCGATCCGCCCGCCCCCGGCGAACGCCGGAGCAAAATGAAGCCTGGCTCCTTCGTCCTAGTTGTCGTGGGAAAATGACCGAAAATCGCTCACTACTGCCGGGCAAAAACCTCTGTAAATCAGAAAGCGTCCCGGTGAGGAGGGGCACCGGGACGCTTTCCGTATAGGGGGATTGAGGGAACTCTTAGTGCACCACGCCGAGGTTGTGCGTGCCTGACATGAATGAAACGCTCGCGCCCGCGACCTGCGGCAGCCACCAAATCTTTCGCACCCAGCCATGCTGGCTGACCATCATGCGCTTGCCGATCAAGTCCATCACCGCCGGGCTCACCTGCGTCGCCGCATAGATCGCGTTCGAACTTGCATACGGGCGCAGGAACGGGTTCGCTTCCTGCCCGTAGCCGCCAGCTACTGCACGGTGTGTGGTCCAGGCGTCAAATGCTGCGCCGGTGTGCGAAGCCACCACCAGTCCATACCAGATCTTCCTTTGGCGGGGTGTTTCGCGGGGCCGCAGGATCACCGGCTTCACCGCCAAAAAGGGCTGTCCTGCCGGGTTCGGAGTAATGTTCGGGGCGATCGGCTCCAGGTCGGCTTTCACTTTGGGTGCTGGCGCGGAGGGCAGGGAGGCCACCAGAATCGGCTCTTTTGCTGCGCTCTCAGAAACCACTGCGGGCGAGTTGTTAACCACTCTCGCCCTGTCGTCCGTCTGTGGCATCGCACAGATCAGGAGCAGCGTTGCAAGAACCATCGGCCACCTCAGTATTGCTTGTGGGTGTTGCAAATCCATCCCCACTCGCAATATGGCCAATTTACTGGTCAAAAGGGCAGGCGGCACTGGCCTATTGGTCTCATTCTGATTAGTACGGCTCTCTAGCCCCTCCGTTTGCCCTTTTTCAAACGGCAGTACTAGTCCATAAATGTGAAAATGTTTTTATATTCTTACCCCTCTGTATCGCCCTTCCAGACCCTTAAAGTGGGCCAAAACTCCGCCCCGACTCTGCTATAATCCGCCTCTGATCCCAGCCGCTCTGGGACTACACGAAACGATGCCCGGCAACGACTCTTCCGCCGCCAAGCGCGCTCGCATCCCGCAGCGTGGTCCCCAGGCTCCCCGCTTTATCGTCATTGAGGGCCCTCTGCGCGTCGGTAAAACCACTCTGGCCCGAGTCCTCGCCGAACGCCTCCACGCCCGCCGCATCTACGATTGCGAGGACAATCCTTTCCTCGCCGACTTTTACAAAGCCAAGCCCGGCTCCGCTCTCCGCGCCCAAATGTATTTCCTCATCGAGCGCCAGAAGCGCCTTCGCGAAGCCCTCGCCGTC
The DNA here is from genome assembly GCA_001914785.1 of Acidobacteria bacterium 13_2_20CM_57_17. GTDB lineage: Bacteria > Acidobacteriota > Terriglobia > Acidiferrales > UBA7541 > Acidiferrum. The sequence continues at coordinate 29,557 of MNDE01000024.1, forward strand.
GAAGTTCCCGGCCCGATGCTCTCCGATTTCCTCATGGAGAAGGACCGCATCTTCGCCAACCTCAATCTCGACGACGCCGAGCTCAAGCTCTACGAGCGCTACTACGAATCCCTCACCGCCGACCTTCCCGCTCCCGATCTGGTCATTTATCTCCAGGCCAAGCCCGAAGTCCTCCGCGCCCGCATCGCCAAGAAAGCTTCCCGCGACGAATCCCACATCGCCGCGGAATATATCGAGGAAGTCGCCCGCGCCTACGAACATTTCTTTTTCCGCTACGCCGCCTCCGACCTTCTCGTCATCAACACTTCGGACATCGACTTCGTCGAGCGCAGCGACGACCTCCAGCTCCTCCTCAAGCGCCTTCAGGAGCCCGTCAAAGGCACACAATACTTCCTCCCCCTCGGCGCAGAGTAACACTGCTGTAGCTCAGGCCTTCAGGCCTGAGGCCTTGTTCCTCTCGCCACGATGAACCTTCCAGGATATGTGGGGTTACGTTTGGTACAAATCTCCAGCGAGGTATTTGAAACCGCTATCAACCGCCACTGTCGCCACGGTGCTGCCGCGTCCAAGCTCCTGAGCCAGTTGCAGCGCTGCCGTGACGTTCAGTCCTGAGGACGTGCCCGCGAATATTCCTTCCTCCTTCGCCAGCCGTCGCGCCATCTCGCGCGCCGCGGCTTCTTCAACCGTCCGCACTTCGTCAAAGACCCCGTCCTTCAGGTGCGGCGGACGGAATCCGGCGGCGATTCCCTCGACGCGGTGCGCTCCTCCTTTCCCGGTGGTGAGCACCGCCGACGTTGCAGGCTCGAGCGCCACAATGCGTGCCTTGCATCCGGCTTCCTTCAGCGCGCGAGACACTCCGGAGATCATCCCCGCCGTGCCCACTCCGCCGCAAAACGCCGCCAGGCCGGTGCCCGCCTGTTCGGCCAGTTCCGCCCCGATTCCCATGTATCCCCGAATCGCGTCCGCGTTGTGGAACTGGTCGGTGTAGTACGTGCCCGGCTCCAGCGCCAGCTCTTCCGCGCGCTTCTTCATTCTCTGGTACAGCTCCGGCACCAGCTTGCCGTTTTCAGATGGGAAAATCTCCAGCTCCGCGCCGAAAAGACGCATCGTCTGCAGCTTTTCCTTCGCGAATCCGTCCGACGAAATGGGCGTGAAGTGGTAGCCCTTGATCGCGCAGACCATCGCCAGTGACGATCCCGTGCTTCCTCCCGTCCAATCGACCACGCGCATCCCGGGGCGCAGTTCGCCGCGCGCCTCCGCCCCTTCAATCATCGCCAGCGCCATGCGGTCTTTGTAGGAACCGGTGGGACTGTAATACTCGAGCTTTACGAGGACTTCCGCCATCGACGGCGATACGATTTTCCGCAGCTTCACCACCGGCGTATTGCCGATCGCCTGCAAGACCGAATTTCGAATTCCATTGCTATGCGCCATGATCTTCTCCCCACGTCCCCTAACCTCTGTAACCAATAACTCAATTCCGCGGCAGCTTATGCCCCTGGAACGCACGGCAGCAAGATCCGCATTGGCCCCACGCCTCCTTCGCTTTGGCTCGCCCAGATTTTGCATTTGTAGGGGCACGATACATCGTGCCCACTCTTCGGCCTTGTGGGTGCCGGGCGGAATTCATCCCGACTCGGTCGGGAGCCCCGCCTGCTCTTCGATTGCGCCTTTGTCCGTCGTTTGTAGGGCCGGAGCGCCGTAGGCGCGTCAGACGTTCGCGCCTTCTGCGTCCCGTGTTCTGTTACCGGGAAGCCCAGCCCGCAAGGGCTGGGAACCGTAAGAATAAAGATTGCAAGCGCCGTAGGCGCGCCACATGTTTTGCTTTTCTAAATGGATTCTCTGGCGGGAGGTCCGCGCGGTTCCTAATCCCGATTCGCTCTCCAGAAACTCTCCTTTAAGTTGCGGGAGCTTCGACGATTCGTAATCCCAGATTGGCGGCTTTCCATTTGAGGTGCTTGATCTGTAGTCGTCGGTGTTCAGCGTCGTAGAAGGCCGCTCCTCGGTCCAAGTATTTCATCCCGTAGCGCAGCATCCGGTAGACCAAGCGAGCTAGCTTGGCTGCCATGGCTTTGATCGCACACGGGGCACCTAGCTTGGTTCGCAGTCGACGAAACTGCGCTCCGAGATAGGTATCGCTTAACCGCAAGGTGCTGGCCGCCATCCTTAAGGCGACAGTCGCCCTGTTGTTGGTCGGCAGCCGACCTTTCCCTATGATCTTCCCCCCGCTGATGCGATTGTCCGGACACAGCCGCAGCCAGGAAACAAAATGGTTCTCGGTCTCCCATTTGCTCATGTCGTATCCGGCTTCGCTGATGATCGTCGTCGCCGTCATGACATCGATAGAGTCAATCCGAGTCAGATCCGTACCGGTCAGACGAAACAACTCCGCGCGTAAATCGAACTGCGGCTTGTTGCCTTTCTTCTTCTGGCGCCGCGCCTTTCGCTGCTCTTCTGGCAGAGCTGCGCCTTGGCTGCGATCCTCGCTGTTCTGCAGATATTGCTTGAGTTGTTGATCGCACTCGGCCATCTGCTTCTGGCAAAACTCGTAGCCCTCTTGTTCCTGCTTGAGTACAAACAGCAGATCTGGTTGCCAGTTACCTTCTAGACTCCGAGCAATCTGTCCCTCACTGGCCTTCACGCGAGAATCGCGAAAAGCTGCCAGCTTGTGCGGATCGCGTTCGCCCTCCAGGATCGCTTTGATGATGGCCTGCCCGGTCACTCCGCTCACGTCGCTCAACACATTGGCCAACTGGATATTCATCTGCGTCAGCGTCTTCTGGATTCGCTGGATGTGCCGGCCTGCACTCTGTACAAGATCATTCCGCTGCCGCCAGTAGGTTCGCATGGTGCGGATTTCCTGTACTGGTCGAAACGAATTTCGCAACAGTCCATAGGTGTGCAGCTTCATCAGCCACTGACTCTCCTGCACGTCGCTTTTTCGCCCGGGCAGATTCTTCGTGTCCCGTGCATTCACCAAGTACACTTCCAAACCAACTTGTTCGAGAATGTCGTATACGGCGACCCAATACACGCCAGTGGATTGCATCGCGACAGTCTGAATCCCGCACTGCTTCAGCCAATCGGCCATCGCCTTTAACTCGCCGGTGGTGCATCCGTAGCGCCGTACTGGTTGGCTGTCCCGGCTCTGGGGTACCGCCACGTAGTGGGATTCATTGCCGATATCAATCCCCGCGGCATTGCGATGTATCACTTCCAAGCTGAGGTCTGCGCTCTGGATCTTACGCATTATCTCCCGTCGTTGTTTGCGGTTCATCTCCTGCCAACGGCCCTGCATGGCATGGTCGTTGGTCTTGTTTGTTTCCAGCGGTGACTTGGGTTTCATGCTAGCCTTCTCGGGTTGAATTCAACATGGCTCGGCCCGGTCGGCGAATTTCCACAAACTCTCCAGCGGGGTCGGGCTTTCCTTTTCAGGACAATACCGCCACCATCTATACAATCGCCAACACCGGAGCCATGCTAATTCTCGGGCAGGAACGCTCCAGAGACCGTGCGGCCTTAGCTGTCGAGTCATGTTGTGAGCCGATTTTACCGGTGGCGAGCAAGGGTCACCTCTAGAAGAGTTTCAGGCTCATATAACCGCCGCGAGGGGCGGCCCCATGCTAATTACTGCTACTTTCTTTGCCGGCTCATCCCCGTCAACACGCGCAATTCTCCGACGATCAACATGTCGATGTTCACCGGCTGCTCGTTCCGCGTCAGCCGGATCGCCCGGTCGGTCCGTTCGGGGCCTGTCCGGTACCATTCGATGTGCAGGATCACGTCTTTTTCGTGCTCCAGCCGCCCAGCGTTCTTCACCGTGATCAAGAGCTTGCTGGAATCGTAGTGTACCGTCATTTGTTTTGACTGCGCCGCGCACCAAATCCGCAAATCTCCCAGCCACGTTTCCTTGCAGGTGAGCGTCTCTTCCTGCGTCACCGCATTCCATTCGCGGCACTTCTCGAAAATCGAGTCTTTCACGCTTTTCCAGACCCATCCAGACCGCGCCACAGCCAATGCCTGGTTCTGTTGCGCTTCGTAAATCTGCTCTTCTTCAGTGAGTTTTGCGGCCAGGTACTCCTGTGCGGCCTGCTTGGTTATCTCATCCATGACTCGGGCCCGTCGCTCGGTGATTACTCTGCTGCACGTTCTCGAATAACAAACCCTCTCCGATTTGGCAAGTAGGGGCACGATAAATCGTGCCCAACCGCCGTCCCATCGCATGCCGGGTGGGACAGCCATTCTTGGCTGTCCGCTTTTTCCCCAGTCCTTCGTAGGGGCACGATATCGGAGATTCCGGGCAGCAGCCGGAAAATCGTGCCCAACCGCCGTCCCATCGCATGCCGGGTGGGACAGCCATTCTTGGCTGTCCGCTTTTCCTCAGTCCTTTGTCTTAACCTTTCAACGTTCTAACTTCTGCCTCCTCCGTGTCCTCTACTCCCTCGTCACCCGCCACTCACTACTCACTACTCACCACTCACCACTCACCACTCGCCACTCGCCACTGTACCCTTCTTTTTCCAATTTCCAGTTTCTACTTTCTAGTTTTCCTTCTTCCCCTCCGTTTCCCTTGACTGAATGTCCCGGATATGAGACATTAAGCCAGTGAAGGCGGCGATCTTCCATCCTGCAGCGAGGGCTGCCATCCGTTCGTTTCCGGAAGACGTCCGGCAGGAGCTTGGCAAGGCCATTTACGATCTTCAGAAGGGAGAGGTTCTGGCGATGCCGCTCTCCCGGCCCATGCCTTCCATCGAGCCCGGCGCCGCGGAGTTGCGAATCCGCGACCGGACTGGAGTTTATCGCGCGTTCTATTACAGCCGTTCGCCGCGGGGCATTCTGGTGTTTCACGCATTCGCGAAAAAGACCCAGGCGACACCGGTACGCGAGCTGGATTTGGGAAAGAAGCGATTAAAGGAGTTGCTCCATGAAGAAGTCTAAGGTCACCGTCACACGAACTGCCGCCGAGCTAGCCAAAGCGTTGGGCCTCACTCCCGCGGACGGAGCCGAAATCGCCCTTCGCAGCGATCTCAACTCAAAAATCGTCGACGTCGTCCAGCGCAAGGGCTTGACGCACGCTCAGGTCGCTCGCCTCGCTCGTACTTCCCGCACCCGCGTCACCGCCATCATGAACCGCAACACCAAGGACATCTCCACCGATCTTCTCCTTCGCGTCCTCTACTCCCTCGGCTACACCGCCAAACTCAAATTCCAAAAAGCCGCCTGACTCGCCCCACCGCGCCACCACTCCTTTTCTCGCCACTCGTCACTAATCAATGCCTTTCTCACCGCCAAACTCAAATTCCAAAAAGCCGCCTGAGCCCCTAGAGTCACCGCCGTTGCTTGCGTAGCGCCGGGCTTTGCCCCGGTTTGTGGGGACTCCCCGCGTTCTTTGCGGGGTGAGCCCGGCATCTTTCTTTGCTGTAGGGGCCGGGCCTTGCCCTCCCTCTCCCGCCACCCCACCCACTGTCATTTGCGTATTTTGCATTCCGGATGGCTCTGCGGAACCGACCCCAGGGAGGGATCTGCTTAACCTGCTGGCAGGCCGCCGGAGACGGTTCGTCCCCGCCTCCCGACCGCGTGCTACAATCACTTCATGGGTGTCATCGTCAAAAATCCCGATATCCTCGGCGGAACTCCTGTGTTTCGTGGAACCCGAGTGCCCATCCAAACGCTCTTCGACTATCTGGAGGGCGGAGAAACACTCGAGGACTTTCTGGAGGGATTTCCTACCGTCTCGCGTGAATCGGCTGTCGCCGCGCTAGAAGAAGCAAAACACCTCTTGCTTGCTCGTCCTTAAATGCGCATTCTGATTGATGAATGCATCGATGAACGGTTGCGGAACGCGCTGCCCGGTCACGATTGCCAAACCGCCCGTTACGCCGGATTCGCCGGACTGAAGAATGGGGACCTCCTTATCGCCGCGGAAAAAGCCAAATTCGACGTTTTTCTAACTGTGGACCAAGGCATCGAATACCAGCAGAATCTGGCCGCCCGAAAGATCGCCATTATCACTTTCCGCGCGAAGTCGAACCGTCTGAAAGATCTGTTGCCCGTTGTGCCAGCCTGCCTCGCTCGCATCCATTCAACCTGGCCAGGTCGCCACAATCGAGGCTTAGGTCTAATCTTGCCTTCCGTTTTCCAATTTCTAGTTTCTACTTTCCAGTTTCTAGTTTCTGCTTTCCAGTTTCCCGTTTCTAATTCTAGTTTCTGCCTTCTAGTTTCTAGTTTCTAGTTTTCCCCTCTTCCTCCGTCTACACCGCCAAACTCAAATTCCAAAGAGCCGCCTGACCTGCCCACCACCCCCACCCACTGTCATTCCGAGCGAAGCAGGCCGACCCTTTCACTCCTGTGAAAGGGTCGGCCTGCGCAGTCGAGGAGTCTCTCTTCTCTTTGTCTGTCCCGCGAAGTAAAACTGTCGCACCATCACCCATAGCCCGCCTGCTTTCGTTGCTATCGTCCGAATTGTAGTTGTATGCCATGCAGGGAGAGGCGTCATCCGATACGCCTTGCCTTTTGCAGTCTGCAGATTTAGTATTTCGTTAGTTCCCGCCTCTTTTACCAGAGAGGTAATTCATGTATAAGAGAGCGACCATCTGCGTATTTGCCGTCGTCTGTCTACTGATGTTATCGCTGCCAGCGCAGGCGCAGCGGCATCGAAAGGCAAACCTCAATGAGGATGTGCCGCTACCCGTCGACTTTACGATCGACTACCAGCTGGGATTGACAGAGCGCGGAAGAATCCGAGGCGCAAGCCCGTTGTTAGAAAACACCGCGTACAATGAAGTGGGGACCGAGGTATTCACAAAGTTTGTCCGAAACCCGTCGGTTGCCTCCCTCGGCCTGCCTTATCGTTGGAACTTCACGATCGTTGACGATGGCTCAGTAAACGCCTATTCCCTACCTGATGGTGAAGTCTCAGTTGGGTCCGGCTTGGCAAAAGCCATCGGAACAAAACCTGGACTATGGGCTGCAGTCCTCTCACATGAAACTTCCCACACTGCCAGGCGGCATGCCATTCGCAAGTATCTATACAGCATGTACGTTGCCGCTCAGATTCAGTACTATGAAGCCCGTGTGAGAGCGGGGGACAACAATGCCAATTGGTCCCTTGTTGGGATACGAATCGCCGCGCCAATCGCCGCTGCCAGGCTCTCACGGAATTTAGAACACGACGCTGACATCCAGGGGATGATGCTGATGGCGGGGGAAGGCTATCATCCAGACTACGTCTTTGCCTTGCACCACATACTCCGAGCTAGGACTGGCGAACAATCTCATTTCGCAGCTTTCTTCTCCTCACACCCCCGGTGGGAGACAAGGGACCAGAGGGATGATCGCGCGTATTCCGACGCGCTAGCCGAGTACAACCGACTATGGCCTGAACCGGAAGCCTCGCCAGGCGGAAGGCCACCCTTGGTGGCGTTCGTGGGTAAGCCTAGCGCGCAGGAGAACAAGCAAGCCAAGACGGCCGACCTGACCCTCCCTGTCTACTGTCCCAATGCGACGGAGCCCCTTCAGTTTGTGATCCTATTTAGGAAAGACAAACGACTACTCCAATCCGTGGACGAACAACATCGTGACGACAGGGGTGAATTAGTATTTCGACAAGAATTTGAATGTTCCGAGAAAACCGAAGCCGTCCCGATCGTCGTCCATCTGCCTGCAACGTTAGTATCCAAGGACGACCGGAAGGCACAAGCCATCGTTTACGTCTACTCCAAAGACGGGGATTTTCTGGAGGAATTCAAGCCGTTCGACATTCATTTCCCGAAACCCTAGATATTCAGGAATAAGTGCGATAGCTGAGAGCAAAACGGTTCCCGAGCCGGGCGCCGCAGCCTTCGGTCTAAAGGCTGTTGACTCTTCCCATCTCCACGGCGCGTGACCACTAGATCGCGCGTGATCCCGTCCTTTACCTTTTCCACGGATTTCCACAATTCTTTCGAATGCCGCCCCTCCCGCAAACCCTTTCCCTCCGCCAACTTGAACCCCACTGTGTCAACCCTGCCACGACCATTCGAATCACTAACAAGTTATCCTTGAAAAAGTATTACTATCGTGCTACCATATTCTTTGAACTCGACGATCCATCCTCGCCTTTGCAGTGCGGTCGCAAGCCACCGCTTTTCCTTGTGCCTGGCCCCGCCACCTTCTTCTCCGAATCTCTGTGCCCGGACTCTGCCCCAGTCACCCCGTCCCGATCTTATCGCTAAGATCCCGACCCCGTCAGGACTAGGCCGGGGCGAACGCGGCGCAAAATCCGGCCTTGCCCTTCGTTACTTCCGTAACTCCTTTGCTCTCTATCTTTTCGCTGACCCCCATACCCTAAACCATACACCACAATCCTTTACAAAAAAGTGGGAGGGAGGGCCCCTTCGACGTTCAGACTCCACCCTCGCTTTAACTCCTTTAGCTGCAACATTTATGGACACCGCTGCAACTGTTGCAAACAAAGGGCTTACAGTCTAGCTAAGTCTTTTAGATGCAACATTTACACGAATCACGGGGGAGGGGTTCCAAGTCGCTACGCTGCCTTTCCCACTTCTTTACCTCGTTACATCGCTACTTCGTTCTTCTCAATGATCGTGCGACATGCCGGCCATGTCGTGGGGCATTTTCGTATTCCGCCGCAGCGCCGCCATCTTGGTTTCATCGCTGGCGGCAAAGTAGCCCACCGCAATCCCCATCGCGCCGTCGCGCAGCAGCTTGCCGGTCGGATTGTCGTACGTCGCGGAAATCTTCAGCACGTCGCCTTTCGCGAATTTGTACCCGCCCTCTTCCACGAACAATTTCACCGGCACGGATTCCAGATGCCCTTCCGCGTCGGCCGTCGCATCCAGCGTCGCCACGGTTTCTTTGCGCGACACGTCCTGCAGCACAATTTCCTTCCCGTAATCGTGCAGGTGCCCGCCCACTCCAATCAGCACGCCGTCATATTTCACCGTCACCGTTCCGGTCTTTTCGCTTTTTCCCGCCGGAAGGTCATAGCCGGAGTTCCCGCACGCCGCCACGTCCATCCACGCGGGATAAACATTCTTTCGCGGCGCAGCAACCGTATCGCTCGCCTCCTGAAACGGAATCGCGACCTCCAGATACGCCTTGTCGTACGACGTGGCGGTTGGGTTGTACATCATCGTTTCGATGCGGATCTGTTCGCCTTTTTGCACGCGATATCCATAGCCGGGGATTTCGGCCCAGTCCGTCAGTTCGCTGCCCGCGCCGAAAATATGCTCTTCCTTATTGGGGCAGAGAAAATCCGCGCGATTCTCGTTCCAGAACGCCACGTGATGCAGCACCGTTCCCGGCACGGCGTTCCCGGCGGCGTCCACAAGCTTCGGGTGATACGCCAGCAGCCAGCCATCGAGCGGCACCGTCCAAACCAGGTCCGGCGGCTGCGGCATTTTCATGTGCGAGGTGTGCGCCGGCAAATTCATCGGACCGACACGGAGCGTGATTGTATGCGTGGCCATGTCGAAGTTCGGATCGAGCTTGACGCCCTTCGCCACCGCGTGGTGCATGCCTTCCTGCATGAATCCGTGATGCTCGTGCTGCATGGGCATCGGTTTCGCCGCGCTTTCCGCTGGTTTTTCTTGGGCGAGAGCTGTGCTGGCGGCCAGCAAGAACGTTCCGCAAATGGCGATTACTTTGATGATTGCTGTGATGCTCGTTTTGATTATTGGTTTGACCATGGGACTTCTCCGGGTCTTCCGTCTCCTGGACGGGGCCTTCTTTCATCATACTCCCCGCCGGAAAACGGCGTAATGCAATGGGGCCTACTTCCAAACGATCAAGAACCTGCGCAAAGACTGAAAAGGAGAAGACAGGGAGGCTCGCGCCGCGGCGCCGGGCTCTCCATGAAACAAATAAATAATGCGCGCCTTATTAACATTGTGTTGTTGCGTTTTTCGCATTTTTTCACGGAACAGACACTTGACACCGGAACGGCGCAGGCGTAAAAAAATGGGTACTGGGGTAGGATTTCTAAAATTTGATGGAACCAGCGTGTTCCGCAGCCGCGACTTCAGCAGTTGAAGTGTGTCGTTAAAAGGAGATTGTATGCCTGCAAGCCAGCCAGGCCAAGCACTTCGCACCCTTTGTTACGAGCACCACGTTGAAATGAGGTTGCAGCAGAGCTTTTCCAACGGCCAAAACACCGGGCAAACGGCAACGTATGCCTGTCCGCAGCCTGATTGCCTCGTCCACTACAGCATCGATGGTGGATATTTCCTGCCGAGCCAAAACGGACATAGAAATGATCTGGAAGTGATTCCCGCAGTCCGGTGCCTCGGCGATGCGACGCCCATGTATCTCGCTGAAATCGATCTGGACAAAAGAGAATATCGCTTGTGGATATGCCCGCAATGCGGCGGGAGACGCACGCATGAGCAAGGCCTAGTGAGCATGCCGTCGGGGGAAAATCACGATGCCGGCGGGGAAAAGCGAAGCAGAAACGCGAACCCCCGGTAGCGTCCAAGCGTCAACTTCCCGCATCATTCTCGCCACGAATCAATTTGGTTTGGTCCACTCTTTTTCCGGCGATAAGAGTTCCAGCCCGACAGCATACTTCTCTTTTTCCACGCGCTCGCAATACACGACCCGCGCTTCGGTATGGATGCCAAGTTCGGGAGAGGTCAGCAGAACGACAGAGCCCACGCTCCACACGTGTTCGGTCGCCACGCGTATGCCACCCGCACTTACGTTTTCCGCGATGGCTTCCTCTCTGAGTTGAGAAGCATCCGGGCGGCCAAGTTCTACAATGGCTCTTTTTGCAATCCGTGGGCGGGATCGGCCAGAGCGCTCTGCCATAAGACACCGACTTCCTATAGCGGGGGCCTCCATTGGAGGCGGGACGGAGTCCCGGTGAGGGCTAGAGGATAATATTATGTCGCACTGCTACTTCGTTGGGTAGCCCCACCGCGACTTCGCAAAACATGGCGTCCGTTGCCGTGTCATTGGTAGACTTTCCTGCACTCCGAGGTGCTGCGAAATGAAACTGATTCGATTCGGCGAGATGGGGCGGGAAAAGCCGGGCGTGCTCCTGGAGGATGGAAGCCGGCTGGATGTTTCCGGATTTGGTTCGGACTATGACGAGGCGTTTTTCGCGGGCGGCGGAATTGCCAAACTTCGGACCTGGCTGGCAAGACAGGGCGCTTCCTCGCTACGAGTGCGGGAATCGGTGCGATTGGGGCCTCCGATTTGCCGGCCGAGCAAGATTGTTTGCATCGGACTGAATTTCCGGGACCACGCGGAAGAGAGCGGAATGGAAATTCCGAAAGAGCCGGTGATTTTTTTCAAGGCGACCTCCGCGCTGGCGGGACCAAATGATCCACTGGTAATTCCGAAGAATGCGACGAAAGTGGACTGGGAAGTGGAATTGGCGGTCGTGATGGAGAAAAAGGCGAGCTACGTCAGCAGAGAAAATGCGATGGAGTATGCGGCGGGTCTTGCGCTGCACAACGATTATTCGGAACGGAGTTTTCAGCTGGAGCGCGGCGGGCAATGGGTAAAGGGGAAGAGCGCGGATTCGTTCGCGCCGCTGGGACCATTCCTAGCGACGAAAGATGAAATTCGAGATTTCAATCAGCTAGGCATGTGGTTGAAGGTGAATGGAGAGTTCCGGCAAAGAGGCTCCACGTCCAAGATGATTTTTGATGTGCCGGCAGTGGTGGCGTATATCAGCGAATTCATGACGCTGCTGCCAGGAGACGTGATCAGCACGGGGACGCCGCCGGGCGTGGGCCTGGGGATGAAGCCGCCGCAGTATTTGAAAGCGGGCGACGTGGTGGAGTTAGGGATTGATGGGTTGGGAGAATCTCGGCAGGAAGTTGTGGATTATCGATGACAGAATTTGAAGCGGGGCCAAAGCGATGCACATTGACGCGCATCAGCACTTCTGGATTTATGAACGGCGCGAGTATGACTGGATTGATGACTCGATGGTGGCGCTGCGGCGGGATTTTCTTCCGGCCGATTTGAAACCGGAGCTGGAGCGCAACGGTTTTCAAGGATGCGTTGCGGTGCAAGCGCGGCAGACGCTGGAAGAAACGCGCTGGCTGCTGGAACTGGCGGAGCGTGCCCCGTTCATCCTGGGAGTGGTGGGGTGGGTGGATTTGCGGTCGCCGCGAGTGCGATTCGAATTGGAATCACTTACGGGGAAATCCAAACTAGTGGGCGTTCGGCACATTGTGCAGAGCGAGCCGGAGGAGGGGTTCCTGCTACAGCCGGATTTTCTTCGCGGCATTGCCATGCTGGAAGAATTTGGTCTGGCTTACGACATCCTTATTTATGCGCGGCACCTACCTGTGGCGACGGAATTCGTGGGGCGATTTCCGCGGCAGCGATTTGTGCTAGATCATATGGCGAAACCGCCGATCAAAGGCGGAGCTCTTGATGCGTGGGCGCGCGGTATCCAGGGTTTGGCCGCATTTCCCAATGTTTATTGCAAAGTGTCCGGCCTGGTCACGGAGGCGGATTGGCAGGTGTGGAAGCCAGAGGACATGCGGCCTTATCTGGACGTGGCGTTCAGATGCTTTGGACCGAGCCGGCTGATGATCGGGTCCGATTGGCCAGTGTGCACAGTGGCGGGTCCGTATGCGCGCGTCATGAATCTGGTGAAGGATTATCTCGGAAAGTATTCAGCGAACGAAAAGGAGGCGGTTCTGGGGGAAAACGCCGCGGCGTTTTGGAGATTAAAACGGCAGGAGAAGCAGGTCCGCGACTAACCGCGCGGCGTGGTCTACAATGCAGGGGAATCGCGGTGCGCCGGCTGCGAGCGTTTGCGAAAAGGTGAATTACAGGTTCGAGTGAAATGCAGAACAAGGTGCTCAAACTCGATTCGAAAGATAACGTGCTGATTGCGCTGACGGATTTGCGCCGAGGCGAGCAGGTTTCTTTTGACTCCCAAACCTACACGCTGGAATCGGACGTTCCCGCGAAACACAAATTCGCCACGGAAGACCTAGCAGCCGGCGCGCGCGTCATCATGTACGGTGTACTCGTCGGGAAAGCGATGGAGACCATCCGGCGCGGAGGATTGCTGACCACGCGGAACATCCACCACGAAGCCGCGGCGTTTCAAGGGAAAACGGAAGAGTATCGCTGGGCGCCACCGGACGTGTCGCGATGGAAGCAACGGGAATTCCTGGGATATCGCCGATCGGACGGGCAGGTGGGCACGCGCAATTACTGGATCGTGGTTCCGCTGGTGTTCTGCGAAAACCGGAACATTGCGGTGCTGAAGCAGGCGTTTGAGGAGGAGCTTGGCTTCGCGGCGCCGCAAGTTTACCGGAGACAAGTGGCGGAGCTGGCGCGGCTGTATGCGGATGGGCGGACGGACGAGATCAAGACACGCGAGTTGACCGGAGACACGGCGAAGCCGCAACGTTCCCGAGTTTTCGAAAATGTGGACGGTGTGCGGTTCCTGCTGCATGACGGCGGCTGCGGCGGAACACGGGAAGATTCGACCAATCTTTGCGGACTGATCGCCGGGTATATCCATCACCCAAACGTGGCGGGAGCGACGGTACTCAGCTTGGGCTGCCAGCATGCGCAGGTCGGAATTTTGCGTGCCGAGTTGCGGAAGCGGAATCCGAATTTCGATAAACCACTTGTGATCGTGGAACAGCAGCAGAGCGGCACGGAAGTTGCGATGCTGACGGAGGCTATTCGAAGCACGTTCCTGGGCCTGATGGAAGCGAACCGGTGCCTGCGGACGCCTGCACCGCTTTCGAGTTTGTGTATCGGACTAAAATGCGGCGGCTCAGACGGATTTTCCGGGCTGTCGGCGAACCCAGCCATTGGGCACGCGTCGGATATTCTGGCGGCGCTCGGCGGAAAAACGATACTTTCCGAGTTTCCGGAATTATGCGGCGTGGAACAGGAACTGATCAACCGCAGCAGGCGCAAGGAAGTTGCAGACCGGTTCATTCACCTGATGAAAAACTATGGAGCCAGGGCGAAAGCGGTTGGATCGGGATTTGAGATGAATCCCAGCCCGGGGAACATGCGCGATGGACTGTTGACGGACGCGATGAAATCGGCGGGCGCGGCGAGGAAAGGGGGGAGTTCTCCGGTGACGGCTGTGCTGGATTATCCGGAATATTCGTCCGAAGCAGGACTGAACCTGCAGTGCACACCGGGAAACGACGTGGAATGTGTAACGGCGCAAGTCGGTGCGGGGGCCAGCGTGGTGCTGTTTACCACAGGGCTGGGGACACCTACGGGAAATCCCATCGCGCCGGTGGTGAAACTGGCCACGAATTCGGGGCTGGCGCAGCGGATGGGGGATATCATCGACATCGACACGGGCGGAATTATTTCCGGAGAGAAGACCATTCAGCAGATGGGCGAGGAGGTTCTGGAGTTCGTCTTCCATACCGCCAGCGGAGAAGCGCGCACGAAGGCCGAAGGAAAAGGCCAGGAAGATTTTATTCCGTGGAAAAGAGGAATCTCACTCTGAAGAGCCCCAGCAGCGGCGCGAAGAATTTCAGGCTCGACGGAAAAACCGCCATCGTGACGGGCGGCGGAAGCGGCATCGGGCAGGCTATTGCATTACGTTTCGCGGCAAATGGCGCGGCGGTACGAATTGTTGATATTAATCTGCAGCAAGCGGAAGCTACGTCGAAACAGATTGCCGATGCGGGCGGGCAAGCGACAGCGCATGCATGCGATGTGACGAACCAGACGCAGGTACAGGAAATCTTTGGAAAGCTTTTTGCGAAAGAGCGTGTCCATATCCTGGTGAATAACGCGGGGATTTCGCATATCGGCACGGTGGAGAGTACGACGGAAGAGGATTTCGACCGGCTATTTCGCGTCAATGTGAAAGGCGTGTACAACGGTATTTTCTCGTGCATCGGGCACATGAAAGCGAACGGCGGCGGCGTGATCCTTAACATGGCTTCCATCGCGGGATCCGCGGCGCTTGCGGACCGGTTTGCGTACTCGATGACCAAGGGCGCGGTGATTGCGATGACCTATTCCGTGGCCAAGGATTACGTGCAGCACAATGTCCGGTGCAATTGCATTTCGCCGGCGCGCGTGCACACGCCGTTCGTGGATGACTACCTGCGGAAGAATTATCCGGGGCGCGAGCAGGAAATGTTCGAAAAATTGGCAAAATCGCAGCCGATCGGAAGAATGGGCGAGCCGAAGGAAGTGGCCTCGCTGGCGTTGTTTCTGTGCTCGGACGAAGCGGCTTTTGTTACCGGCGCAGACTATCCGCTGGATGGCGGATTTTTTAATTTGCGCGGGTAAATCATGGATCTGCGCTTAAAAGGAAAAGTTGTTTTGGTGACCGGCGGCGCCAAGGGCATTGGCGCGGCGATTGTGAGGGGTTGCTGCGCGGAAGGCGCGATTCCGGTGATCGTAGACCGCGATGAGCAGGCGGGAGAGCAATTACAAGCTGAGTTGCGAACGAACCGAGTCGAAACCGGGCTGATCATTGCCGACCTCACCGCTGCGGAAGCCTGCGCAAACGTCGTCGAGGGGACGGTTCAGAAACTGGGCAGGCTGGATGCGCTGGTGAATAATGCCGGAATCAACGACGGCGTGGGCCTCGAGAACGGCACGACGGAGAAATTTGTGGCTTCGCTGGAACGCAACCTGATTCATTACTACGCGATGGCCCACCACGCGCTGGGGGCGCTGAAGAATTCGCGCGGTTCGATCGTGAACATCAGCTCGAAGACGGCGGTGACGGGACAGGGAGGGACTTCGGGCTACGTGGCGGCAAAAGGAGCGATCCTGGGGCTTACACGCGAATGGGCTGCGGAGTTGCTGCCATTTGGAATTCGCGTGAATGCCGTGGTGCCCGCGGAAGTGATGACGCCGCTTTACCAGCAGTGGCTGGGGACGTTTGCCGATCCGCAAGAGAAACTGAAGGAAATTGTCGCGAAGATTCCGCTGGAAAAACGAATGACCAAGGCGGAAGAAATCGCAGCCATGGTGCTATTCCTGATTTCGGAGCAAGCCCATCATATCACCGGGCAGCATTTGTTCGTCGACGGCGGATACGTGCATTTGGACCGCGCGCTGACGTAACGGATACGCGGCAGGCAATTCTCGTGAACTGCCAGCAAGAGAATTACACCCAACCCCCATCAATCACATAACTCTGGTTGGTTATTCCCGCACTGTCATCGGCAGCGAGAAACAAGACAAGGCGCGCAACTTCTTCGGGAGCTAAACTCCTTTTGAGGGCCTGGTTGGCCATAATTTCGGCTTCGTATTGAGGTGTCCACCACAGGCGGCGCTGGCGCTCCGTCAGAATTGCACCCGGTAAAACGCTGTTTACACGAATATTGGATTTTCCGAGTTCGTGGGCCATGGTCCTAGTGAGCCCGACGATGGCCGCTTTGCACGCGACGTAAGCGGGCATACCGGTTGAGGGAATGATCCAGCCGATCGAGCTCATGTTGATGATGGAGCCGCCGCCCGCGGCGATCATGCGCGGAGCTATTGCTTGGATGGCAAAAAACTGATGCCGCAGATTGATGGCCATCCGCGCATCCCAGTATTCGGGAGTCACGTCGGCATAAGAGTGGCGGTCGTCGCTTGCGGCATTGTTGACCAGAACGTTGACGGCCCCGAGAGTGGCCTCGACCTGCGCGATCGCAGATCGCAGTGCAGCGATGTCGGTCAAGTCGCAAGCCAAGAATAGAGGTGCGTGTGTGCAGCGCGGAGAGATTTCCGCGACTAATTGCGAGGAGGCATTTGCGTCGATGTCTAGAAACGCTACCCGGGAACCCTGGAATGCGAACTCTTCGACAATGGCGGCGCCAATCCCGGTCGCGCCTCCGGTTACGAGAACTACGTGTTCGCGGAGGCTTGGGTACGAAGCGAACTGATCTTTTTCTTTCATGTTGAGCAACAGCCTGAGTGTAGAACTGCTGCACCTTTTTACTACGTTTTGATTCGAATGGAACCCACAAGTCGCAGAAAACGAAAAAAAGTGGGGAGTTGGCGCGCGAGTAAACTGACTCAGCTCCTGCACAGCTCCATGAGGTAGCAGGTGAAGGAAGATGGAAAATGTTCTAGAATGATTCGTTGAGGAATGGGCGTGTAGCTCAGCTGGGAGAGCACCTGCTTTGCAAGCAGGGGGTCGCCGGTTCGATCCCGGCCACGTCCACCAACCATCAGGGGTCCGGCCCGGAGACATGGGTTACACAATGTACCTAAGACATGGGTAACACTTTTGGGCCGAACGGATTTTCGAGTGGT
>MNDE01000126.1 GCA_001914785.1 Acidobacteria bacterium 13_2_20CM_57_17
TCAGCATGAAGTGCGCGCCGTAATTGAAAAAAATGTAGGCGTGGCCGGGAGCGAGATACATCGAGCGAATGCGCGGAGTAGGGCCGCGGAAATGGTGCCCGGCAGCATCGCCGGGCGGATACGCTTCCGTTTCCACGATGCGGCCGCTCAGCCGCCCCGTAGGAAGATCATGGACGACGACCTTTCCAATAAGAAAGCGGGCGAGCTTGATAGTGTCCGGCGGAAGTGCGGAGCGGCGAAGAGGGCGAAGAGAGAATTCCTCTGAAGAGTTTTTGAGAGCAATGCGCGCCAAGGACATGGGACGCCGGCTCAGCGGGACGGCAGCTTCTGCAAGTCTTCGGGAGAAACGAGATCCTGATACTCCTTGTGCTTGCGAATGAAACTGGAGGCGTAGGGACAGAGCGGAACAACCCCGAGACGCTTCTCACGGGCGAAATCGAGCGCAAACCGCGTAAGTTTTGCCGCCAGCCCCTGGCCTTCGAGCGACTGTGGCACTTCGGTGTGAAGCAATACGATGCGGTCGGGAGAAAGGCGATAGGTGAGCAGGGCGCGAAGTCCGTTGATGTACAGCTCGAATCGGTGCGCTTCTTCGTTGTGCGTTACGGCGACGCTATTCAGGTTCACGTCCACGGATTCGCTCATTGGGCCTCCGAGTGACCGGGAAAGTCTATCAGGGAACATGGATACTACGGCGTAGGCGAGTCGGAAGGCTCGTTGTTGAAGAGGCGGGCCAGTTCCGCGTGGTCAATGACGACCGCAGGGTCGCGCTGGATGGCGTCGAAGTATTTTTTCTGGAATGCGTCGCCGGATTCCGTGGGAACAAACATTTTCCGCGCAAGAGCGATGGCGCTGCTGGTGTATTCCGGGGTGACAGGCTCCTTGGCGGTTAGCGTTTCATCGATCCGCACCACGAATTCGGAAATGTTGTGGAGCCAGGCGAACTGCGCGTGGTCGATGACCAGTTGGAAAAGCTCGCCGGTGGTGACGTGGCCGTTCTCGCGTTCGTATTCGCGCCGCTCCATGTTGAGAAGAGTCTTGTGGAGGCGGAGAAGAGCGAGTCGGAGGGTGAGCAGCTTCTCGCGGGCCGGGGAATCGTTGTTCGTGGGAAACAAATTGGAGTTTGTTGAATCCATTTTTCGAATAACACCTCTATTCTCCGATAGTCAGCGCGCAATTTCAAAACGAATACAAAGACCCCTTCCACAGAGTTCGCGGAGAGCTCAGAGCACGCGCAGGAGAGGGCCGAAGGTTAGTTGTGGTAGCGCTGCTCGCCGACGGGAAGCGGGATGGGAAGGCGGTTGCCCGCCGGCGGGAGCGGGCACGTTGAATAGGGAGTGTAGGCGCACGGAGGGTTTTCCAGGCGATTGAAATCGAGTACAAGCTCGCCGGGTTTATCGAGGCCGTTGGTGGGAAAGCCAGTGTAGAGAAACCGGCAGGCCCCATAAGTAGTTGTTGCGCTGGTCTTATCGCGAAGAATGAAGAAAAGTTTTGCGACAGCCGGATCCTCAAGAACGGGCTCCAGCCGAAATGTCATTCCCGCGAGCTTGAATTCCGCGACGCCAGGAACGGGTTGGTCGTAGCTGGTGCCGACGAGTGTGGCGAGCGTAATCGTCTTGTGGGGGGAATAGGGAATCCATCGTGCGATGACGCGAAAAGCGATATCGGGCTCGTACCATTTGAGTCCGTGGAAACCCGTGAGGGCGGGAGAATGAGAATCCTTGATGCGAAGGGCGAAGCGCGCTTCGCGGCGAATTACGTACATGTTGAGCGTACCGATAGTGAGATGCAGAGAAACCTTGTCTTTGTTTGCTTCGGCGCGCAGAGCTTGTGGTTTTGCAGGAGTGCCGGCGACAAGGAAATCCGGAGGGAATCCCCTGGCTGGAGGATTCAGCGTGACGGTTTCGCCTTCGAGGTGAAGGACGGCGAGATGAGCGGGTCCGGAGACGAGATGGATCTTGTTGTCAGGTGCGGAGCCGACGGAATTGTCTCCAGACTGGAGCCATTCTAGACCGGCGAGAGAAAGCCAGCCGTCCGGCTTGAGAAGGTCTGCTCTATGTGCTTCGCGCCAGTTGGCGTTCTCTTTTTCCCACGGATTTTCCTGCGAGGTTGCAGTCGCGGGCAGCAGTGCGAACAGAAGAGCAATGAAAAGCCAGCAGGCCGAACGATTCCTGAAGCGCATGAGAAAGTATACCGCGAAAGAAAAAACGCTGAAAATGAAGATAAGGAAAAGGACGTGAGTGCGCGGCAGATTACCTGGGCGCGATGTTTTTTGAACTGGAAACGGATTGGTGGGTGGCAGAAATATTCGTCCCCGGTATCACGAAGTATACCCGAGCCGCTGGAAACACGCTGGTCAGCTAAATCGATTCTCCAATGCATTCGCGCAATTCTTTGATTGCTGGAAATGTAACCTCGACGTCCTCTTCGTTATCAAATGACAGTAGTCAAATCATGCTTTCCTCAGCGGAAATGATCGTGTTGATCCGGTTCCGTGGGGCGAAGACAAAAGGAAAATAGGCCCTTATGAGAAAGACAAAACTTACCGCAGGACTACTGGCATTTTCTTTGTTGCTTGCAGTCGGCGCCATCGCCGGTAATTCCAACAGGGGCACGCTGAAGGTCGACGAAACCGTTACTGTTGCTGGCAAGCAGCTCCCGGCCGGTCAGTATCAAGTGGAATGGTCTGGAAGCGGCCCGAGCGTGGAAGTCAGCATTTCCAACGGCAGAGATACGGTAGCCAAGGTCCCGGCGCAGCTTGTTCCGCTAAAGAAGGCCGAGCCCGCAGGTGGCTATTCCACCAGCACCGACCAGGCTGGTAACAAGGCCCTGACGGGAATTTTGTTCGGTGGCAAGAAGTATCAGTTGTCCATCGGCGATGCATCCGCGGCAACGGCCACACCTTCGGATAAAACGCAAGGGAGCAACTAGCCTAGTCATTTCTTCGTGAGGCTCATAGATGGAAGAAAGGAGGGACCAATCGGTCCCTTTTTTTTCGTCTATGTGCAATTAGGCCATAGGAACTCAAGAGCATTGTTACCCGACGCTAAGAGAGACTCCTGACTCGAACCAGCTGACGTGATCTAACAGAACCAGTTCCCATGAGTGTATGATTTGGAGCGTTTGGCCCTTTGGGGGTTGGCCTTTTCTTGAAATGGATTGAGTCTATTGCCCTGGCGGAGCGCAATTCCCGACAGCAGTTCTGGTTTTTAGCATTGGAGGAAGCTTCATGATTGTAGGTGTGCCTCGAGAGAGTTTTCCTGGAGAGCGGCGCGTTGCATTGGTGCCGGCGGTCATTCCAAATTTGACAAAAGCGGGCCTGGAAGTGGTCGTGGAGGCTGGTGTCGGCATGGCTGCAGGCTACCCGGATGCGGACTTCGTGGCAAAGGGCGCCAAGATTGTCTCTGCTCGCGCTGAAGTCTTTCGCGCCGCTGACATCGTTGTGCAAATTCTTTGTTATGGATCGAACGACAAAACCGGCAAAGCCGACGTTCCTCTTTTTCGCAGCGGCCAAGTGCTCGTTGGGTTCTTGCGGCCGCTCGGCTCGATAGAAACCATTCGGGAAATTGCCGCGAAGGGCGTCATTTCGTTTTCCGTGGAAATGATGCCGCGAACGACGCGCGCCCAGAGCATGGACGTGCTTTCTTCGATGGCTACAATTTGCGGCTACAAGGCAGTCGTTCTCGCTGCGGACACTTCGCCGCGTATCTTTCCGATGCTCACCACGGCAGCGGGAACGATTACTCCTGGGCGCGTTTTCGTGATTGGAGCGGGCGTTGCCGGTTTGCAGGCAATCGCTACGGCGCGGAGACTCGGCGCCGTGGCTTCGGCTTACGATCTGCGTCCCGCGGCGAAAGAACAAGTGCAGAGCCTCGGCGGGCGCTTCGTCGAACTTCCCATTGAAGCCAAGGATGCTGAGGATGCCCGCGGGTATGCGCGGCCACAGGACGAAACTTTTTACAAACGGCAGCGCGAACTCCTGGGAAAGGTCGTGGCAGAGAGTGACGTGGTGATCACCGCCGCGGTCATTCCCGGAAAGAAGCCTCCGATTCTCGTGACTAAGGAAATGGTCGGGAGCATGGCACCGGGATCAGTCATCGTCGATCTGGCCGGAGAACGCGGCGGCAACTGCGAGCTTACTCGCCCCGGAGAAATTGCCGTGGAGCACGGAGCGACCATCATCGGATGGTTCAACCTGGCCAGCACCGTGCCGTATCACGCCAGTCAGATGTACGCGCGAAACGTGAGCGCTTTCCTCCTGCATCTCGTGAAAGACGGAAAGCTGCAAGTGGATATGGACGACGAAATCATTCGCGAGACGATGCTGACGCGCGGCGGGGAAGTGGTCAATGCGCGTGTGCGGGAATTCTTTTCGCTCCTGCCCTTGCCCGCGCAATCCAAGGAGATGGCCAAATCATGAAGCTGGATTTGCTTACGAGCCTCTACGTTTTCATGTTGGCCGCATTTATCGGATTTGAAGTGATACGGCGCGTTTCGCCTCTTCTGCACACCCCCTTGATGTCTTTGACGAACGCGCTCGATGCCATCGCGGTTGTCGGAGCCATCCTTCTTGCCGGTGAATACCATGCGCACGGGGCCATGCTTGCCAAGATTCTCGGAACCATCGCGATCGTTGCCGCTACCAGCAATATCGTCGGCGGGTTTCTGATTACTGACCGCATGCTGAGAATGTTCAAAGCGAGCGGGCCCAAGAAACCATGACCAACCTGCCTGGCATGGAAAGCATTATCGAAATCACCTATCTGATTGCCACCGCGCTTTTCATTCTTTCGCTCAAGTGGCTGAGCTCTCCGGCTACCGCTCGCCGCGGAGTTTTTGCCGGCGAACTCGGCATGCTGCTGGCGATTGCCGGCACGCTACTGCATCGCGGCATCGTCGAATACAAATGGATCGTGATCGCTCTCGTGCTGGGAACGATCATCGGTGTGCCTCTTGGCGAAGTGGCCATGGCCGCGGTGCCGCAGCGGACCGCTCTCAGCCACGCATTTGGCGCGCTGTGTGTGACCCTGGTTGGCGCGGCGGAATTTTATTTGCGCACGCCGGACGTGCCGCGTTTCATGATGGGCGTCCTTTCGCTGGAAGTTATCCTCGGTTCGCTGACGTTTACCGGCAGCCTTATGGCCGCGGGAAAATTGCAGGAAGTCCTGCCGCAGCGGCCCATCACGTATAAGGGACAGAACATCGTCAACCTCGGGCTCCTGGGAGTCGCAATCGTTGTCGCCGGGATGCTGGTGGCGCATCCGGAGAAGACGCAGCTATTCCCGCTGATCGTCGGCATCCCGCTTCTGTTCGGCGTGATGATGATTATTCCCATCGGCGGAGCGGACATGCCGACAGTGATCTCTCTTTTGAATTCCTACGCGGGGCTATCGGCTGCAGCGATGGGCTTCGTGCTCGACAGCAAACTGCTGATCATTGCGGGTGCGCTCGACGGCGCCTCCGGCTTCATTCTTTCCGTGAACATGTCAAAAGCGATGAACCGCTCGTTTTCAAACGTACTTTTTGGAGCGTTTGGACAGGAGCAGACTGCGGCAGCAACCAAGCAGGAAGCGCGGCCGGTGCGCAGCGCGACGCCCGAAGAAGCCGCGGCGATTCTCGCAGCTGCGAATAAAGTGGTCATTGTGCCCGGTTACGGAATGGCCGTAGCGCAGGCGCAACACAAAGTGCGCGAACTATACGATGCGCTCACAAAGCGTGGCGTCGACGTAAAATTTGGCATTCATCCGGTCGCCGGCCGCATGCCCGGGCACATGAATGTTCTTCTCGCCGAAGCGGACATTCCTTACGATAAGTTGCTGGACATGGACGAAATCAACGGGGAATTTCCGCAAACCGATGTGGCGCTGGTGATCGGTGCGAACGACGTGACCAATCCCGCAGCGCGCACTGACGCTTCAAGCCCGATTTTTGGCATGCCCATTCTCGATGTGGACAAGGCGCGCACGGTGATGGTGATCAAACGCAGCATGGGGGCGGGGTTTGCGGGAATTGAAAACCCGCTCTACTACCTCGACAAAACGCTCATGCTCTTCGGCGATGCAAAATCTTTCGTAGGCGCGATTGTGCGCGAGCTCGGCGGCGGCCACGAATAGCTCCGCTTAATTTCAGGTCCTCTGGCGCTTTGCCAGTTCCCACCCATTATTCGTAGCGCAGAGCCACGATGGGGTCGACACGCATCGCTCGGCGAGCAGGTATGGCGCACGCCGCCAGAGCCACAAAGAGCAACAGGATCGTCACTCCCGAAAACGTCAGCCAGTCGCGCGGCGTGACGCCGTAAAGCAAGCTGCTCAAGAGCCGCGTCAGCCCGAGGCCAGCGATAACGCCGATGGCCAGGCCAACCAGAGTGGCGCGGATTCCCTGACGCAGCACAATGCGCATAATATCGCGCCGCTGCGCCCCAAGAGCCAGGCGGATGCCAATTTCCCTGGTGCGCTGCAGCACCATATGCGCAATCAACCCGTACAATCCGACGACAGCGAGAATTACTGCCAGCGTCGCGAAGCAGCCGATCAAGTAAGAAGGATATCGCCTGAGAAAAACAGAAGGAGATTGCGCGGCAACCTCTTCCAGCGATTGTGGTTGTATCAGGGGAAGCTGAGGATCCATTTGCTGCAATGCGGCGCGGGCGGCTCCAACGAACGCGGACGGCTGCCCCGCGGTGCGCACAAGGTAACTCAAGAAAGTTGAGGGCCCTTGGTCGTTTGGCGTGTAGATGATGGCCGGGGGCGGAGCGGCGATATCAATCGATGCAGTATCAGCCGCCACGCCCACGATTTGAAGATATGGATTTTTCGCGCTGTAAGTAAATCGGATGCGTTTGCCTATCGGATTCTCTCCCTGCATATAGGCTTTGACGAACGCGCCGCTCACAACAACGACTCCCTCCGTATCCTTGATGTCGTTCGCGGTAAAGAATCTCCCATCGACAAGAGGGATCTTTAGCGAGGAGAAATATCCCGTGCTGACAGTCATGATTTGGCATTCGTCTTCCTGCCCGAGGGCAGTGGGGCGGCCTTCGACCACGAAGCGGATTGTGCCGCCTCCTCCACTGGCGGGGATCGCGGATGCCTGGCCGACGTCAACGACTCCCGGCAAACTGCGGAGCCGCGCCGTGAATTCGTGATCGAAGCGCACCGCCGCCGCGCTGTAGTAGGGAGGCGTCTTGTCGCTCGGATAGGCGGAGTCCGGCAAGTTCACATAGAAAGTCAGCACGTTGTGGACATTGAAGCCCGGGTCTTGCCCCAGCAGCACGTGCAGACTCTTGAGCAAGAGCCCGGCGCCGACCAGCAGCACCAGCGAAATTGAAATTTCGGCGACGACCAGCGGATTTCGCAGTCGGGCGTGAGCCGTGCTCGTGCCGGCGCGCGATTCATCTTTCAAAATGTCATTCAACGAACTTCGAGAAGCCTGCAAACCGGGCGCCAGCCCAAAAAGTATTCCAGTTAGCACCGTGACGGCGCAAAGAAATAGAAGGACCGTGGTATTGATCCCCGCGTTCCGCAGAAAAGGCATCGCCTGCAACTGCTGCTCAGGGATTGCGGCCACCAATAAACTAACGCCCCACTGCGCTCCCAGAAGCCCAACGCCGGCGCCGATACTCGACAGCAACAAGCTTTCCGTCAGCAGTTGGGAAAATAAGCCGCCGCGAGTTGCTCCCAGCGCGGCACGCACGGCGAATTCCTTGCGCCGCCCGATCGAGCGCGTCATCACCAGATTGGCCACGTTGGCGCAGGTGATCAGCAGCACAAATCCCACTGCTCCCAGAAGGATCAGCAGGATGGGCCGGATCTTGCCCACGATTTGTTGATTGAGAGGTTCCATCACGAAAAATACCGAAGCGTTTTCCTTCGGGTGTTCCTGGGTGAGCTGCGCGTTTACGCTTTGCATTTCCGCGCGAGCCTGCACGGAGAAAAGCCCGGAGCGAGCCGCCCTACCACAGTGAGCCAGTGCAGGCTGCGGCGCGTGATGAGATCCCCGGTTTGATGAATCGGCACCCAGACCGGCGCGGAATTAGCGGGCGCAAACTCAAAGTCGCGCGGAAGCACGCCCACGATGTTCGCTGGTTTGCCGTCCAGCCGGACCGCGCGCCCGATAATGTTCGCATCCCCTCCAAATTCGGTGTGCCAGAATGCATTAGTCAGAATCGCAACGTGCGGCCCGTCCGACTGCATTTCGCCTTCAAGGAAGTCCCGCCCAAGCGCCGGCCTCACGCCGAGAGTCGCGAAGAAATTCGGAGTAACTTGTTCGGCGAAGATGTTTTTCGGCTCGCCGTTTCCAACCAACGTGAAGGCGTCACCGCTGTAAGCGGCGAAGGATTGCACGCTCTTTGCCGTTTTCTTCCAATCCAGATAATCCGGATACGAAACTTGCGCGCCGTTCGCACTGTTGTCAGACTGGCTCCGCGCTTCGCCAAGATGAAAGAGCTCGTCGGGTTCATGGTAGGGCAGCGGCCGCAGCAGCGCCGAATAGACGACGGAGAAGATCGCCGTGTTGGCCCCGATGCCGAGAGCTAGCGTCAGCACGACGACCGTCGCGAACCCGGGACTGTTCCCCAGTGTGCGAACGGCGTAGCGCAGATTTCGCATGAATGTGCCCATCGTCTGCCTCCAAATCCAATTGGACTGCATGGGCAAGCCGTCAGCCATCGCACGGTTCACGTACGTTGCTGAGCAAGAACGACTTATGGGGGAACGTTGGACAAGAAGGAAGTTGCCGGTGCCCGTTAATGGGACGGGGAGTGCGGATTCGGACAGCCAACCGGCGCATCAATCTCCACACGACGGCTACTTCGCATCGTGAAAAATAATCCCCAGCGTGTAGCGCGTGCCGCGGTGGACGCGGCTGACGCCGTGCCGCAAATTCACGCGGTAGTAGCCGCGCGAGCCTTTAACAGGCCGGTATCGCGTTGTGAAAACAATCGCCTGGCCCTGGTCGGCAAGCACCACCTGCGGCTTGGACTGCGCGCGCGGTTGCTGTTCCACGAGGATGAATTCGCCGCCTTCCCAATCGCGGCCTTGCTGGCCAAGCAAGAAAACCATTTGCAGCGGAAAGCTCACCTCACCGTAGAGATCCTGATGCAGGCAGTTGTACCCGCCGGCTTCGTAATGAAGCATCAGCGGCGTGGGTTTGGTCTGCCCGGCTTTGTGGCAAATTTTCACGAAGGCCGCATGTTCCTGAGGATAGAGAGACGTTCGGTCACCAAAAGCTTCCGCCCAGCGATTTGCAACTACAGCGAGATGCGGATACGCGCTGCTCCTGAGCTCGGCGACCAATTCCGGAAGCGGATTCGCAAAATACTTGTAGTCGCCAATCCCGAAACGATAGCGCTCCATGATGATGTGACTGCGAAAGTGGGTCGCGTCGTTATAGAGCGCGGTTAACTCGCCGCATTCCGCAGGCGAGAGAACCGGAGCCGTAACCGCGTAGCCGCGTTCCGAAAGAGATTGCTCGGCGCCGCTCCAGTCCAGCGCTCCGATTCGCTCGGTGACGGAGAGTGCGGCAAGACTATTCCTTGCTGCCTGAGCCATGCAAGCCCCCAAGTTTCTCTGCGCGCGACTGTCAAACTAGAAGCCTAGAGCGAACGCTTAAGAAAATCTATCCGATCTTCGCCATCAAATTTTTCGTTGCCGCCATCCAAAATATCGGAGGACGCTCGCCGGCCCGTCCGTGTTGCAACTGGCTCTTAAATCCTCCATCGATTCGGTGCTATAGTGGGGCGTAAGCCGGGTGAAATAATCCGGCCGCTCTTGTTGCGGCGGAGAGCAGCAAGATTACCGGAAACGATTTGCGCGTTGAGGAGGGCCGGATGAAAACCAACGAGATTCTTTCCAATGGTTCGCGGAGGACGTTTCTCCAGTTGTCGGCTGCGGCCACCGCGGCGGCAGCGTTCCGCATTACCACCGAGGCGTCTCTCGCGGCGGAAGATCGCAAAGTTTTTCACCCGGGAGCGGTGGTGATCGACGCAAACGAAAATCCGCTCGGACCCTGCGACGCCGCGCGCAAAGCTATCGTGGATATGGCCCCGCAAGGCGGGCGCTATTCCTATTGGCTCGCGGAAGAATTCGTCAAAACTTTCACGGAAATGGAAGGCCTCAAGCCGGAATATGTGCACGTCTTTCCCGGCTCGAGCGAGCCGCTCCATTTCTCCGTACTGGCGTTTACGTCGCCGGCGAAAAGTTACGTCACCGCCGACCCGGGATACGAAGCCGGCATGAAAGCGGCAAAAATCTCTGGGGCTCGCATCGTCAAGACTCCGCTGACCAAAACGTATGCCCACGACATCAAGGCTATGCTCGCCGCAGCTCCGGACGCCGGGCTCTTCTATGTGTGTAGCCCAAATAATCCCACGGGCACACTGACGCCGCATTCCGAAATCGAGCAGCTCTTGGCGGCGAAGCCGAAGGGCTCGGTCGTTCTCGTCGATGAAGCCTACATCCATTTCTCCGACGGCGTCAGCGCCCTCGATCTCGTCAAGGCCGACCGCGACCTGATCGTGTTGCGTACCTTCTCGAAAATTTACGGTATGGCGGGCATTCGCTGCGGGATGGCTATCGGGCGTCCCGACTTGCTGGCGAAGCTGGATCCGCCGCAACCGCCAGCCTGAAGCACGAACATCTCGTTTCCGAGCGCAAAAAGTTGAACGCGTCAATCCGCCAAAAAACGTTTGATTGGCTCGCGAGCCGCAGCTATTCCTACGTCCCATCCGAGTCCAACTGCTTCATGCTGGACACCAAGCGCCCCGCAAAAGAAGTCATTGACGCCATGGCCGCGCGCAACGTGTTCATCGGACGAATCTGGCCCGTTTGGCCGACCTACACGCGCATTACCGTCGGCACTCAGCAGGAAATGGAAGCCTTCCAAGCCGCCTTCGACGCTGTGATGAAAGGCTCGACCACCACGGGCTATTCCGCTCTTTCGCCGTTGTTCAGAACCCGCCGCTCGTATCCCGACGGCCAGTCCTGGCCCAACGTTTCTTCCTGAGCAACTCATCTTCCGCTTGACTTTATTGGCATGACCTAAACCTGGGCATATAATTCAATCGATGAGCTGCCGAATGTATTTTCGACTCGGCATTCTGGCCATACTCGCAATTTCGTGTTCGTCTCCCCTTTTGTTTGCGCAATCTCAACCGTGTGTTAACACCGATTCCTCGTCAAATGTCCCCACACAAAAAACAAAAATCACCATCGTCGGCGTTGAATTTCAGAGTGAAAATCCTCTCTCCGACGCGCAAAGAGAAGAGCACGCTAAGCTTATCCAGCAACAAGATCTCTGGACCACCACGGAAGAATCTGACTCCAGCTGGGTCAATCAAGCTCTCAACTCAATGAGAGATGCATTGCGCGAACGAGGCTACTTTAGAACGAATGTAGAAGGGACGCCGTATCTGGTCCTTGCGCAGCCTAGCGAGCGTCGTTATATGTTGGCGGTTACCATAGAAAGCGGGCCACAGTACAGGCTCGGACATGTACGGTTCGCAAGCGCCTCGAATTCCTCGTTGGTGTTCCCTGAAGCCCTACTCAGGCAGCAGGTTCAACCGCAAGAAGGCGACCTGTTCGACGTCACAAAGATTCGAGGTGGGCTCGAAGCGATAGGAAGGCTGTACGGCTCAAAGGGATATATTGATGCCACACCCGAACCTGAGACGACAATCGATGAAAAGAATTCGCTAATCGATCTTCTCATCAAGGTGGATGAGCAAAAGCCTTACCGCATTGCGAGGCTAGAATTCGTGGGCTTGCATACGAAGACGCGGAACGAGCTGACTCCTCCTCAACAAATTGGGGACTTCTTCAACCCCGCGTTATGGCGCACCTTCTTCAAAGACAATATGACTCGCCTGCCTCCAGGTTCATCTCCAGAGAGGAACATGCCAGTCTCGCGAGACGCCGTCAATGGCACTGTGGACATCATGTTGGATTTCCGCCAGTGTCCGAAGAGCGAACGGGTTGATTAATAGTTATCTGAGACTTTCAGTAGGTTCGTTTACTACGCGTGTGCTTCCGGCGCGTGCCCATTCGAGGGCGTGAGCGGCACCGCGCCGTGAAACTGTTCCGCCTCCGTCGACCCCGCCAGTGCCGTGGTGGAAGAATTGCCACTGGAAACCACCTGTGCGATTTCGTCGAAATAACCCGTACCGACGAAGCGCTGGTGCGTCACCGCGCGGTAGCCCAGCTCCTGCGAGGCGAATTCTTCCTGCTGCAGTTTTGAGTACGCCGTCATGCCCGCCTGCGCATAGCCGCGCGCCAGATGGAACATGGACATATTGAGCGCGTGGAATCCCGCCAGCGTGACGAACTGGAACTTGTAGCCCATCTTGCCCAGTTCTTGCTGGAAGTTCGCGATGGTCACGTCGTCGAGCTTCTTCTTCCAGTTGAACGACGGCGAACAGTTGTACGCCAGCAGTTTGCCGGGAAATTTCGCATGGATGGCTTCTGCGAATTTCTTCGCTTCCGCGAGATCCGGCGTCGACGTTTCGCACCAGAGCATGTCGGCGTACGGGGCATAAGCCAGCCCGCGCGCGATGGCCGCATCAATGCCCCCACGATATTCGTAAAAACCTTCCGGCGTGCGTTCGCCGTAAATGAACTCGCGGTCGCGCGGGTCGGCGTCGGAAAGTAGGAGACCGGCGGAGTTGGCATCTGTCCGCGCGATCAGAATCGTCGGCACGCCGCAAACGTCGGCAGCCAGTCGCGCCGCCACCAGTTTCTCGATGAACTCCCGCGTGGGCACAACGACTTTGCCGCCCAGATGCCCGCATTTCTTTGCGGAAGAAAGTTGATCTTCGAAGTGCACCCCCGCCGCGCCTGCTTCGATCATCGCTTTCATCAACTCGTAAGCATTCAGCGAGCCGCCAAAGCCGGCCTCCGCATCCGCGACAATCGGCGCAAACCAATACGTGCCGGACTTCTTGCCCTCGGCGGATTCAATCTGGTCCGCACGCATTAACGCGCGATTGGTGCGCTTCACCAGGTTCGGCGCGGAGTCGCAAGGATAAAGACTCTGGTCGGGGTACACGTCGCCCGCGGTATTGCCGTCAGCGGCAACTTGCCAGCCGCTTCCATAAATCGCCTTCAGTCCTGCCTGCACCATCTCAATCGCCTGATTGCCGGTGATGGCCCCGAGCGCGGGAACGTAAGCGTCCGTGTGCATCAGATTCCAGAGCCGCTCTGCTCCCAGCCGCGCCAGCGTGTACTCGATCTGGATCGAGCCGCGCAGCCGCAGCACATCTGAGTAGGAGTAAGGACGCGTGATGCCGGACCAGCGGGGATCAGTGCTCCAATAGTTGAGATGTTTGTTGCTTTTGGCATTCCCGTTCCCGTTTGCCCTGTTCGTTCCCTTTGTCGACATTTTGCTATTCCTTACCTTTCCTGCGGCATCCAACCAAAGACTACGAAATCTCTTCTCACGCTGGACTAAACTCTTCGCGCCGGATCATTTCTTCACTGATCCTCCGCGCCTCGCGAAGCGTAGCTTCCCTCCGCCCATCGCTGCTCTTCTCTGATTCGCGCAACAGGCGTTCAAGCTCTTCGTCAAACAGATCGCGGATAAATTCCGGCGCATGACGAACCGGCGTGCCATTCTCATCCGCGACCTCGACAGTGTTTGAGTGCCTCATGCGCTGCGCGATCATCAGCCGGTAGATGCGATCGGTGGCGAGATCTTCCATGTAGCCGTCCAGCAGGCTAGCGCCCTTGCCATTGAGAACGCCGTTGCGATAGCGAATCACCGTGCGAACCGCCGCGCGTGTTCCTGCTAACGTGCGCTTGCCGACTCCCTTCGGCAGCGGCCGCAGATCGGGATGCGTGTTGCCATCCGCAGGGCGCGCCTGAAGTTGATTCGGGGCAGGGAATTGGCTTACCGCGATTTCGTTTTGATCGGGGTGGCCCGTCCACGCGCCGTCCATCAGCGAATTGGCTTCGTTCTTTTTGTCTTCCGCAAGGATCTTCAGTGCTCGCGTGTTCAGCTCCGCATCTTCCCGGCTGGGATAGAGAGCGGTCATGCCGCCGATGGCGAGCATCCCGTGCTTGTGGCAAATGTCCGGCATGAGATTGCGCAAGTTTTGGAAAAACGCCACATTGTGCGGAATCGTGTTGCGGTCGGGGAGTACCCACTCCGGATTTTCCAGATTGAAGTGAATCAAGCTGGCCATGTAATCCCAGCGTCCGAGGTTCAGCCCCAGGATGTGATCGCGCAAATTCCAGGAAAACTCTTCCATCTGAAACGCTAGCGGATGCGATTCCACCAGCGCCATGCACTTGATGACATTCGTAGGCAAACCCTTCAGGCGCGCAATCATTTGGAAAAGATCGCGCCACCACAGAGCTTCGTCGGCGGATTCCGACTTCGGAATGTAAATGCACAGCGGATGCTTCAGCGAGCTGAAATCCACCTGATAAGCCACCATCGCGACGTCGAACAGTGAAGCGGGAAGTAATTCCCCTTGCAGAACGCCGGCCTGGTGCACGTGCAATCCGCGGGGCCGCGTGAAAATCACCGTGGAACTGGGATTGATGCCGACGGTTTTGTCGCGCTTCCGGTCAAAATACGTGAGCCGGCCCGCCAGCGCTTCGAGAATGTTCTTGATGCCGCGCGAATTGTGCTCCCAGGTATTGGCAGTGGAGTCTTCCAGATCAAGCATCACGCCGGGCGCGCCGGAATTCAGCATCTTCACCACGAGGTCGGCGTCATCGGCAGGCCCGGTCATCTGGTTCCGCTGATCGGCGCACCACGCGGGAATCTCGACACGCCAGGAATTCGTAGTGGCCACGGACGGCGGCAGGTAATCGGGAAGTTTGCCAGCCTGCGCTTCGGCCAGGGCAAAATCACGGCGTGCGACCAAAGCGCGCTGGCGCAAGGTTAGCGCGGCGTGCAGTGGCGCAAGGAATTCGAGAAAGCCCTCGGGCAGATCGCGAGCAGCATCGAAATCCGGCGGAGCGGAATTGACCGGAACGATGCGATTTGCGAAGGGCTGCGGCTCCATTGACGGATTCGGTTTCGTCGTAGCAGATGCCATGATTTACCTGATCCCCTTCCCCTAACGAAAACGGGTGAAGGCCGGCCGGAAAGAGGGTAGGGCAATTGGGAGGCCAATTGCCGCGCCAGCCGTGTTTCTAAAACCAAGCCGTTCAGATAGATAAGAGCATTGCCGCGTGGCAATCAAGCAGACGTGTAAAATTCCCGTCACCATGTCGAGAAATTTGCACACCAGTGGCGAGTATGTTCTCAACTTAGCCACATTGTTCAATATGTTGAACATATGTTCAGTTCTCTCTGATCCTTTGATACCTAACGCCAGCGTAGGGTTGCAAGCATCTGTTCAACATTCTGAACATGTATTCTATACTGTGGACATAACCGGAACCTATAGGAGTCCGTCCATGCCCGCCTCAGACGCCAGTCCCGCAGTCGCGGTCGAGCGCGCCCTGAATATTCTTGAAGCCGCAGCCAACCGCCGCGACGGAATGACCAATTCGGAAATCAGCCGCAAACTGGCTATCCCCAAAAGTTCCGCCAGCTACATTTTGCGCACCCTCGAAAGACGCGGCTATTTGCGCCGCGAGGCGGAAACCGGACGCTACCGCCTCGGCCTCAAGATCCTGAGCCTTGGCGGCGACGCGCAAGCCAATCTGGACATCGCCGACGTCGCGCTGCCGTTCATGCGGATGCTCAGCGAGAAGATTCGAATGACCGTACACCTGGCGGTGTTGGACCAGGGCGAAGCGGTGTACATCGAAAAAGTGGAAGCCCCCGGATTTTTCAAGGTGAACACCTGGGTGGGGCGGCGAATGTTTTTGCATTCCACCAGCGTCGGAAAATGTTTGCTGGCCTGGCTGCCGAAAGACGACGTGGAGACAATTGTGAAGCAGCAAGGACTGAAAAAAAGAACGCCGAAAACGATCACCTCCATCACAAAAC
This sequence comes from Acidobacteria bacterium 13_2_20CM_57_17, assembly GCA_001914785.1. Classification (GTDB taxonomy): domain Bacteria; phylum Acidobacteriota; class Terriglobia; order Acidiferrales; family UBA7541; genus Acidiferrum. The sequence goes on from MNDE01000126.1 coordinate 15,937, forward strand.
TTCTTGCCGATCTCGAACACGCGAAGCAATCAGGTTACGCGGTGGATGATGAAGAAAACAGTTTGGGCGCGCGGTGCCTTGGCGCGCCCATTTTCGACGGCATGGGAAATGTAACCGCGGCGCTCGGCGCCAGCGGCACGCTGACGCAAATGGACGAAGATGGCATGCCGCGAATTATCGACGCGCTCAAGGAAACGGCGCGGCGCATTTCGCGGCAGTTGCAAAGAAGCGGGAGCGCGGGCGCCGCGTAGCGAGCGGCCCCGCACTCACGAACTACTTGCCATTGCCAGCGACTACCAAGTAGCAAGCGGTCCCGCGCACGCGAACAATTATTTGCCGTTGCCGACGACGATTAAATTGTTCTTCACGGAAAAAATATTGGGAACCGCGCTGGCGCGCAGGTACGCAAGATTTTTATCCGCTTCGCTATCCACCACGCCCTCCAGCGTGACGTTGCCATTCTTCACGATGATATGGATGGAAGGCACGGCTTGAATGGAGTAACGCGAGAGGCCTGAATCTCCGTAAATTGCGCGGTACACAGCACGGCGGATCTGGTCATCCATCGGTGAGAGCGGAAGAACCTCGATGTTGTTCACCACCGAGGAGACTGCCTCGATGCTCTTCACGGCGGCTTCGGCGTCGGATTTCAACGTCGGCCGGGTGACCTGGCCGGAGAGAATGACCTTGTCACCTTCCACCTTATATTCAAGGCTATCGAACACGGAATACCACGGCAGCATGACGAGCTGGTGCCGCACCTCTTTGGCGAGTTTTTCGCGATATTTTGTTTCACTGCGCTGCTTCTTCTCTTCCTGGGGCTGAGCCGCGGGAGAGTTTGCCAAGGCCACCATGGGAATGGCGAGGAGCAGCATTACAAACAGGGATCGGAGTTCCTTTCTCATGATTTCCTCCTGGACAAATGTCCTAACTTTTTTCAACCAGTTAGATTCAAGATGCAGGGCGCCTGGGTTGCCTGCACCCGTGCCGAGGGGAGGTGTTAGCATACTCCCGACAAGGACGACGGAAGCATCGGGTTCTTTCGAAGAGAGAAACTTTTTGAAAGCGGGGGTGTTGTACTTAAATTTATGGCCGCGCTGAGAGTGGCGTAGTGCTGGTGATTGCACATCGCGGGGCTTCGGGGAACGCGCCGGAAAACACGTTGGCGGCGTTCCGGAAAGCCGTTGCGCTTGGGGCTACGTTCATCGAAACGGATTTGCAGCTTTCGCGCGATGCGCACTTCGTGGCCATTCACGACACCACCGTGGATCGCACCACGAACGGACAGGGCGCGGTACACGACATGACGCTTGCCGATTTGCGGCGGCTGGATGCCGGATCGTGGTTCGGGAGCGAGTTCGCCGGGGAACGCATCCCCACGCTGGAAGAAATTCTGGAGTTCTCCAAAAAAAATGACGTGGTGTTCTACTTGGAAATAAAACCGGGAGGCGCGTGGGGCGGAGAGCACGCGCTGATTGGCGCGCTGCGCGATTCGGGAGAAATACCGCGGGCCGTAGTGATCTCGTTTGATGCCGCCATCGTTCTGAATTTGCGGAAAATCGAGCCCACGCTGATGACCGGACTTTTGTACGACGGACAAATCGAAAATCCGCTGGACAAAGCCGTAGAAATCGGCGCGCGGCAACTGGTCGTGCGGGGAGACCTGGTGACGCCAGCGCTGATCGCGCAAGCCAAGAAAAAAGATTTGCACGTGGTGTGCTGGACGGTGAACAATCCCGCGCACATGCGAATGCTCATCGCCGCCGGAGTGGACGGGATCATGAGCGATTATCCGGACCGGCTGGTGGCCGCCACAAAGAGAGATTCTCATGGCGCAGAATCCGGGAGCGCGGAGAGAAGAGAATGAAGGGCGGCGAGCTGGGCGACGGGGAGTTGCTCGGCGCGAGCGTCGGGGCGAAGTTCTAGCGCGGCAAGGGCTTCGCGCGTCCGGTCGGGCTTAGCGAGAGAGCGCAAGTTGTTGACGAGCGTTTTGCGTTTCTGCGAGAAACACAATTTCACAAAATCCAGGAAGCGAGAATCGGCATCGCGGGATGCGTGTGCCTGCTTGCCTGCGGCTAGGGGAGCGCTGGAGCCAAGAGAAAGCTTCGCGCGTTCACCGGGCAGGCGAAGCGTGACGAGGGCGGAAGTGACTTCCGGCGGCGGATTGAAGGCATCGCGCGGAATTTCGAAGACGAATTCCGGACGCGTATAGAACTGGGTGAGGACGGAAAGATAGCCGTAATCGCGGGTGCCGGGCTGGGCGGCGAGGCGAAGGGCGACTTCGGTCTGAATGACGACGTGGATTTCATCGATGAGCCCGGCGAAGGTGAAGAGGTGATGAAGGATCGGCGACGTGATGTAGTACGGAAGATTGCCGTAGACGCGGACGCGGCGGCCGCCCGCCATGGCGGCGATGTCCGTTTTGAGAATGTCGCCGGGGACAACGTTGAGATTTGGGAATTGTTTTGCGAGATGGCGGAGGCCCGGCAGGAACGCCGGATCGAGTTCGATGGCGTGGACTGGAGCGCCGGTGGCGAGAAGGCGCTGGGTCATTTCACCGTGCCCCGAACCAATTTCGATCCAGCAGTGCTGATCGTCCCGGGAAAGCGGGGCTTGACTTCGACCGTCGCCAGCGAGTGGCGCCAGCGAATGCGGCGAAACGCGAATGGCGCGCGCGATTTCTTCGCGCCAGTGGAGGTCGGCGAGAAAGTGTTGGCCGAGGCGTTGGCGTGCCATGGGTGGAACAGTGTAGCAAGAGGCGCGGGGAACGCTGAGCGAGGGAACGAAGCAATCCCTCCCCCACCCGGCCTGTTTTTCATGAGTGTTGATTCTGAACGCAGATAAAGTCGTTTGTTTTGAACCACTTTTGCAAGTGTTGATTCTATAGAGGGCTTACATTGCACCAAAATTGTGCAAACTGTGGCCTGGCCAAACGCGTGTTTATTCTAAAGGGGTTTAAAGTGTTTAAAATGAACACTTCCACAAGCGTTGATTCTAGAGATGTTGCGGAAGGGAGGCATACGTCTGCTGCCGGCGGAGTCAGAAGGATCGCATGGAGGGCAAGCCTCGGTACGAAAACCGGGATGCAAAGAGCGCACATGGGGCGAAGGGCACTTCCTACGGTGGGCGGACTGAGGGAGCATGCCGGACCTACTAAACCATTATAGCATATTGGTAACGTATGTCAAGGATTACTTTAAGTGGTTTAGTTGCTGAGGGATAGCCAGTATGCGATTGACCTCACCGGAGACGAACTCCACGAACTGCTTCGCGTCCTCTTCCAACTGGGGTGCCGTCGAGCCGGCATTCCTCAGTCGATTCTCTTTAGCAGCGTGAATGACCGCCCGCCACACGGGCGGGACGGTTCCCATCGCCCAGCCGTAGGCTTCGTCTTTGGACGCCAGAGCCCTATGATGACGGGTGAGCCTTCCAGTGTGGTGGTAGAAGCCGCAACAACGCGACGCCTTGTCGAGAAATTCGCGGTCGATGACGAAGCGCATGTCGATTCGCTTGACCCAGTGGTTCTGCTCCGCTTTCGTTTTGAACCAGCCATCCAGTTCTGAAAATTCACGGTCGTCGAGGTCTCGCCGAGTGACGCCCACGCAATCGACATTGCTGCAGATCTCATCGAATGCGTCGTAGGTCAACGAGCCCCACACGTAGATGCCAACGAGATTGCCATGCAGAATCGCGGGGAAATCGGTGGCCATCGCTTCCAGAAGGCTGGAGAGATCCTTGGGGATATTCTTCGGTAGGCTCATTTTTTCAAGTAAGGATATCAGCTATGGTTCGTATAAAGAATCTTCGCACGAACAGCACGAGGGGATGCGACCAAGCTACGACTGATGCTCCGGCTGCTGCCCGGAATCTCCGATATCGTGCCCCTGCGAAGGATTGGGGAAAAGGCGGACAGCCAGGAATGGCTGTCCCACCCGCCACGGAACGACTTCATTCATGGCTTGCTCACCGTGAGCGAGGAGCGTTTTTCCGCGAGACGGGGGTAAGAAACTACAACTAGAAATCAGAAGTTAGAAACGGAAATTGGAGAAGCGTAGGGGGAAAGATGCCGCCCTAAAGGGACGGCGCTACGTGGTGGAGGAGGAGAAAGAGAAACGGGGCGGCGTCAGACTGGTTCGTAGTCACCCGGGGTTAGCGACCAGATTTGGTAGTCGCGGCCCAACATTCCCGCGGGGTCGGCGCCATAACGGTAGTCACGAACATGAACTACCCACTCGCCGGGATGAATACAGCTTGGCGCGACGGAATCGACCTCAAAGATCATCCAGGAACTTCCCTGAGGAACACGCCCAGTACCCCACTCGGCGAGTTGCACGAATTCGGGCTTGGCTGGGAAATGCGCGCCCATCGATGAGGACATTCTAAGAGTGAATTTTGAGGGATGCAATTTAGAGTGCCCAATTTGGCATCGGGGAATTGCAGGCGGAAAAAGCACGTGGGCGGAGAAGGGCAAACGGCAAGATGGCGCCCTGAAGGGACGCCGCTACGAAGTGCTCCGAATCTTGACGCCCACACAGCGCTCCGATAGCGTAAAATGGCTGTGTTGTTCCCTGTAAGCCGTTGGTGAACGCACTGTGAGAATCTTGTTTGTGGCATCGGAGGGGCTGCCGTTTTCGAAGACGGGCGGCCTGGCGGACGTGGTGGAAGCGCTGCCGAAGGCGCTGGTGGCGCAGGGCCACGAAGTGGCGGCGGTGTTGCCGCGATACCGCGGAACGAAAGCGACGGCAGTGGTGATGCCAAGCCTGACAATTCCGATGGGCGGAGCGCGGCTGCGTTTTCCGGCGATTGCGGATGGCGCGGCGCTGAACGGCGTGCGGTATTTTTTTGTGGAAGATGCGGCGTACTTTGACCGCGATGGATTGTATGGCGGGAGCACCGGGGATTATCCGGACAATCCGGAGCGGTATGCGGAGTTCTGCCGCGCGGCGATTGAGATCGCAAAGCACATCTGGCCGACGGACGTGTTTCATTGCCACGACTGGCAATCGGCGCTGGTGCCGGTGCTGCTGCGGACTTCCTACAGCGACGATCCGCTGGTGAAAGACATTCCCGTCGTTTTCTCGATTCACAACATGGGGTATCACGGGCAGTTCACGAGGGATGTTCTGGAGCGTGTGGGACTGCCGCCGGCGCTATTTCATCCGACGGGGATTGAGTTTTTCGGGAGCGTGAACCTGTTGAAGGGTGGATTGGTTTTTTCGGATTATTTGACGACAGTGAGCAGGAAATACGCCGAAGAAATTCAGACACGGGAATATGGGCATGGATTGGACGGAGTGGCAAAGAGCCGCGCGGACCGGCTAGTGGGAATTTTGAACGGCGTGGATTACGGGGCGTGGAATCCGGAGACGGACAAGCTGATCGCAGCGAACTATTCTGCGAAGGATTTGGGCGGGAAGCAGGTGTGCAAAGCGAACCTGCTGGAAGTGTTTGGATTGCCACCGGAACACCTGAGCCGGCCGGTGATTGGAATCGTGTCGCGCTTCGCGGATCAAAAGGGATTCGATTTGATCGCAGAGAAAGCGCACGAATTGATGCGCGAAGATTTGATGTTGGCGGTGCTGGGAAGCGGCGACCGCAAATACGAAAATCTGTTCCGGGCGCTGGCCGCGGCGTATCCAGGGCGCGTGGGCGTGAAGATCGCGTACGACAACACGCTGGCACATAAAGTCGAAGCCGGCGCCGACATGTTCCTGATGCCTTCGCGCTACGAACCTTCGGGGTTGAATCAGATGTACAGCCTGAAGTATGGTACGGTGCCGATTGTGAGAGCCACCGGCGGGCTGGACGACAGCATCGAGCCGTTCGACGTGGAGCATGGGACAGGAACCGGGTTCAAGTTCAAGGAGTACACTGGCGAGGCGCTGTTGTTCGCGGTGCGGCAGGCGCTGCATCACTACATGGATGAGAGAATCTGGAAGCGCATCCAGTTGAACGGGATGGCGAAGGATTTTTCTTGGAAGACGCCTGCGGCGGAGTATGCGAAGCTGTACGAGGCCGCGCGAGTCGCACGGGGACTTTCGGCGGCGGTGAAAAGTTCAGGAAAGGCGGCTCGGAGCAAGGGGCAACCCACGCAGCAGCCCACGAAAGAACCGGAGCAAGCCCCTCAAAGCTCGGCGCAAGCCGAGCGCAAGCCGGAGCAGACGGCGCAAGCTACGGAACAAACGCCCAAGAAGTCAGGGCAAGGCGCAAGAAACCAAAAGCGTGCTGGAACATCTAATTGAAATGGACTGAGGAGAAGGAGATGCGGCGGCCCGCATGCGGCGGGCAAGCTGCTGAGGACAAAGAACATGGCGGATAATACAATTCAGACAGCAGATGACAAGAATTTCGAAGCTGAGGTGCTGACGGCCAGCAATGCGCAGCCGGTGATGGTGGATTTCTGGGCAGAATGGTGCCGCCCATGCCACATGCTCGCGCCGACGGTGGCGGAGATAGCGCACGATTATGCGGGGAAGCTGAAAGTGATGAAATTGAACGTCGATGAAGCGATGAATTCGGCGGGCCGATATCGTGTGCAGGGAATCCCGACACTGTTGCTGTTCAAGAACGGACAAGTCGTCGAGCAGATCGTGGGAGCGGTGCCTAAAGAGCAGATCACCAAGGCTCTGGAACGGCACATCGGATAATTTGAGGGCGAAGTTACCGAGGCGCGTCGCGCGGAAAGGTGCGGCGCGTTTTTTTTTGTTTGGATTCGCGTACCGCTGCGGGTGTTAGCTCTGACATAAAAACCATGGCGACAAGCAAACCAATCGCGCAACTGCGTTGTACCTGGGCGGCGAATGAGCTGAACATCCCGTACCACGATGAAGAGTGGGGCGTGCCCGTTCACGACGAGAAGAAGTGGTTTGAGTTTCTGATTTTGGAGGGCGCGCAGGCGGGGCTGAGCTGGGACACGATTTTGAAGAAACGCGCGCGGTATCGCGAAGTGTTTGACGGATTCGATCCCGCGAAAGTGGCACGCTACGACAAAAAGAAAGTGCGCGACCTGCTCCGCGACGCGGGAATCATCCGCAACCGGCTGAAGGTCGACGCGGCGATTACGAACGCGCGGGCGTTCCTGGAAGTGCAGAAAGAATTCGGTACATTTGATGTGTATGTGTGGCGCTTCGTCGGCGGCCAGCCCAAACAAAACGCGTGGAAAAGCCACAGCGGCCTCCCTGCAAAAACGGCGGAATCGGACGCGCTTAGCAAAGACTTACAGAAACGGGGATTCCGGTTTGTCGGATCGACCATTTGCTACGCACTCATGCAAGCGACGGGCATGGTGAACGACCACCTGGTGAGTTGCTTCCGATATCGAGAATTGTCGAAATAGGAGTCGGGGCACGCCTGCTTGCGTTGAAGGCGAGGCGAGCGTACGATTCTAAATTGTTGTTTCCCGCGAATTCCCGCCAGTAAATTTTCCTCTCAGGAAGTGACGGAGAGGGAAGGGTGCGGCCTCGACCCATAGGGCAGGGCCCTGATGAGTCAAAGGGTGTGAAGAGAAAGGCGAAGAATGAAATCCGTCGTGGTGGTGGGCGCGCAGTGGGGCGATGAAGGAAAAGGCAAAGTCGTCGACTATCTTTCCGGCTCGTTCGATTACATTGCCCGAGTAGCGGGCGGGCACAATGCCGGGCACACCGTCATCATCGGAAAAGACCGCTACGTGCTGCAACTGATCCCGTGCGGAATTCTTCGCCCCAAACAACATGCGGTGATTGGCACTGGCGTGGTCGTCGATCCGGCCGCACTCGTTGCGGAGATTGAAACGCTGTGCAAGGCGGGAGTCAACGTGGACAGCCGCCTGCATGTCAGCAATCGCGCGCACCTGATTTTTCCATATCACCGGGAGCTGGATAAAGCGGCGGAAGGCGCGCGCGGCGCAAATAAGATTGGCACGACTTCTCGGGGAATTGGCCCGGCCTATGAAGATAAGATGGCGCGGCGTGGGCTGCGGATGTGCGACCTGTTGGAGCCCGAGTTGTTTCGAAAGAAGGCAGCGCACGTGGTGGCGGAGAAGAACTGTCTGGCGAAAGGCGCGTATGGAGCGGACATTGATTTTTCGCATGAAGTGGAAGAAACGCTGAAACTGGGCGAAAAGATCCGTGGATACATTTGCGATACGGCGGAATTGTTGAACCGCGCTTTGGACGAAGGGAAATCCGTGCTGTTCGAAGGCGCGCAGGGAACCATGCTGGATATCGACCATGGAACATATCCGTTCGTGACCTCCTCGAGCGCGACTTCAGGAGGAGCAGCGACGGGCGTGGGCGTGCCGCCGACGAAAATCAAGCACGTGCTCGGAATTTCGAAAGCCTACACGACGAGAGTAGGTGGCGGACCGTTTCCGACGGAAATGCCCGACCTTGACGCGAAAGAAGTGCGCGAACGCGGAAAAGAATTTGGCGCGGTGACGGGGCGACCGCGGCGCTGCGGCTGGCTGGATTTGCAGGTGCTACGCTACGCGAAAATGATCAATGGAATTGATTCGCTCGTAATTACCAAGCTGGACGTTTTTGACACACAGAAAGATATTCAGGTGTGTGTCGGATACAAGTACAAGGGAACGCAGCTGAAAGAAATGCCGGCGCTTGCAGAAGAATACGAGCAAGTCACGCCGGAATACAAGACGCTCGCTGGATGGAATGAAACCACGTACGGCGTGAAGGATGGAGAGAAACTCCCGAAAGCGGCGATCAACTATCTTAAGTTTATTTCCGATTTTCTGCAGGTGGAGATTGGGATGATTTCGACGGGACCGGAACGCGACGCGACGATCGTGCCGGCGGGGACGCTGCTGTCGCGCTGGCTGTAGGAAGAAATTGGACACAGAGGCACAGAGCCACTGAGTTTGGGGACGACACAGAGTCGAGTCAGGCAAACCACGAGTTATCGCGAATTAGCTCAACAGAAAACCAGAATGCTCAGCTACGAGCAAGCACGGAAGAAAGTCATCGAACAGGTTGAGAAGAGAAAAGGGCCTCGCGCGGTCGCCAGTGTGAGTGTGTGGAATGCGCTGGGATTGGTGCTGGCGCAAGAGGTGAAGACGGACCGCGAGTATCCGCCGTTTGACCGCTCGACGCGGGATGGGTATGCGGTCCGTTCGAATGAAATTTCGCCCGGCGCGCAACTTAAGTGCGCGGGGGAAATCAAAGCAGGCGATACGGTTCGGGAATCGCTAGCCGCAGGAACGTGCTGGCAAATCATGACGGGGGCGGCGGTTCCGGCAAGCGCGGATGCCGTGGTGATGATGGAGCACACGAGCCGCGAAGGCGACCTGGTGCGATTCGAACGAGTGGTGCAGCGGGGGCAGAACATTGTCCCAAGAGGAAGCGAGGCCACGGCTGGGCAAACGATACTGAAGCCCGGCATGAGGCTCGGATATGCGGAGCTGGCGCTGGCGGCGCAAGTCGGGGCGGTGCAATTGCAGTGCGCGCAGCGGCCACGCGTCGCGATTCTTTCCACGGGTGACGAAGTCGTTTTGATCGACGAAACGCCCGGCCCATTTCAGATTCGAAACAGCAACAGCGTTTCTCTTGCCGCACAGGTTCGTATTGCGGGTGGCGAGCCGGTAGTGCTGGGAAATGCGGCGGACCGCATCGAGGACTTGGCAGAGAAAATCGAGCACGGGTTGAAAGAAGATGCGCTGGTGCTGTCGGGCGGCGTCTCCATGGGGAAGTATGACCTGGTGGAAAGCGTGCTGAAAGCCATGGGCGCGGAGTTTTTTTTCGATGCCGTTGCAATCCGCCCCGGGAAGCCCGCGGTGTTTGGGATGTGCCAGGGCAAGCCTGTGTTCGGTTTGCCGGGCAATCCGGTTTCGACGATGGTGACGTTTGAATTGTTTGTGGTGCCTGCGATTGACTTGTTGTCCGGCGCGGAGGCGCGCGCGTTGCCGCTGGTCGAAACACGGCTTGCAGAAGCGCTAAACGAGAAGTCCGGGCTGACGCATTTCTTGCCAGCACGAGCGGAGTGGCGCGGGGGGATGCCTGAGGTGAAAGCGTTGAAGTGGCAAGGCTCGGGTGATATTACAGCGCTGGCGCAGGCGAACTGTTTCCTAGTGGTGCCGGCGGAACGAGAAAAGATCGAGCCCGGCGAGAGTGTCTCCGTGTTATTGAGGAAGGACGTAGTCTAAACGAGGCTAGATGGCCAAGCTGTCGCATTACGGAAATAAAGGCGAAGTGCGCATGGTGGACGTTTCGCAGAAGGTGGTGACGACGCGAACCGCGACGGCAAGAGGTTTTGTGAAGATGAAGCCGCGCGTGGTAAGCGCTGTCCGGCGGCTGAAAAACCCGAAAGGGAATCCGCTGGAAGTGGCGCGGATTGCGGGAATTGCCGCGGCCAAGAGGACCGCGGAGTGGATACCTCTTTGTCACTCACTGCCCTTGACGCACATTGATGTGACCGCGCGGCTGTGCCAGAATGGCGTGGAAGTGCATTCCACAGTGACCACGGCCGCCCAAACGGGCGTGGAAATGGAAGCCCTGGTCGCAGTTACCGCAGCGGCCCTCACGGTCTACGACATGTGCAAAGCCCTCGATAAAGGGATGGAAATCACGGACATTGTCCTCGTCGAAAAGACAGGTGGCAAGAGCGGGGACTTCCGCCGGCGGATGGCGCCGCTGAGGCGCACGCGATGACCACCGCAGGGCACAAAACCATAAAGTTGCTCCTGGCGGAGGATAATCCGCTGGTGCGCGATTTGATCGTGAAGGGACTTGAGCCGTTCTGCCTGGTGGAATCGTCCACGGACGGCGCGGACGCGCTCCTTAAGGTTGTGGATACTCCTCCTGACGTGATTTTGTGCGATTACAAGATGCCCGGCCTGGATGGCAGGCAGCTCTTTGAGAAGCTGCGCACGCGCGAGCCAACACGGCACATCCCTTTCTTATTCATGGCCAGCCGGTCGGATATCGAGGAGCGGCTGAGGCCGCTTGTGGATGGCGTCGAGGATTTTATCCCCAAGCCATTTTTGATTAAGGACCTGGTGCGCATCACGAAAAAGGTTGTCGATCGCCTGCACCTTGAGAAGCTGCAGAAAAAGGCGTCACGGCCGGGTGTCATTCAAGGTCGGCTCGAAGAGATGAGCATGATCGACCTGATGCAGTCGCTGGAGATGGGGCAGAAGTCGTGCCGGTTGATCGTGCAGAGCGGCGGCGCCCAAGGCGAACTTTATTTTGCGAGCGGGCAATGCCGCGACGCGAAAATCGGCAAACTCGAAGGTGATGATGCGGTTTATAAAGTGGTTCTGTGGACGGCGGGAGAATTCGAGATCGATTTCAACGCCGCGAATGCCTCGACAAAGACGACCACGACGCGCAATACCACCGGCCTGTTGATGGAAGCCATGCGGCTGATGGACGAAGCCAACCGCGATACGGTCGAGACGCCGTGAGTCTCACGAAGAAACCTTCCCGATGCGCGTTGCAGTCCTAACGATCAGCGACTCCGTGACAAAAGGCGAGCGAGAGGATTTGTCCGGCCCCGCGGTTGTTGCATTTTGCCGTGGACTGGGTTGGGAAATTGCGTCGATGCTGCACGTCTCCGACGATCCCGCAAGCATCCGCGAGCAGATGCGCGCCGTGGCGGATTCCGGCCGCGTGGACGTTCTCTTGACCACAGGTGGAACGGGGATCGGGCCACGGGATAATACGCCCGAAGCGACTCAGGCCGTAGCTGACCGCATCGTGCCCGGACTTTCCGAAGAAATGCGGCGCAAGGGATTAGAGAAAACGCCGGCGGCGGTTTTATCGCGCGGGACTGCCGCCGTGCGAACGAAGACCCTCATCGTCAATTTGCCGGGAAGCCCCAAGGGCGCAGTGGAGTCCCTAGAAGTCGTGGCACACTTGTTGCCGCACGCGGTAAAAGTTCTCCATGGAGCACGGCACGACTAGGCCGCGTTTGGACGCCGGAACGGCAGAAGGGCGCGCAGCCGCTCCTCGCGCAAGTAAAGACCTCCCCACAACAGCACGCCCAAATACGTCGGGAACAAGACATGGCTGAATAATGGATCGCCGGCGCGTAAGTGCGTGGCAACGGCACCGCCAAGATAACCAGTCAGCAAGATCGCGCCAAGAATCGAGGTCTTCGGAATGACATAGAGGACAGTGGACACTAACAAGATCATCCCGAGAACTGGAGCGAGGTTAAGGGGCCAACCCACGTGAGTGAATGCCTCCACTACGGGGGCCGGAGCCGGCGTTACAAATTTTAAAACGACGTCAAAAGCGAGGAACGCGACAACCAATCCGCTGATGATACGTCCGGCCCAGAGACCTTTCCTCGAGATGGGGGCAGATTGCGTGTCTGGGGGCATGAGTTTTCCTCCGTATATCCTTCAGATTGTAATACCAAAAGTTTGTGAAGGTGTTTCCTGTATTGCAGGACAGCGACAGTTCCGTTGCGATGGTCGGTCCTTAACCGCCGGCGATGGCCCCGATGATGAGCAGAGGCTCCGCTCCCGAGGCGACGGCATCCGGCAACGGCGTATCCGGCGGCTCAAGAGAATAGTCTTCCGCGCAAGCGAAAAATCGCAAAAACGGGCGGCGCTCCTGCGTGACATGATCCCGGATGGTGCCGCGCAGCATCGGGTATTGCGCCTCGAGGGCGTCGAGCACCGAGCGCTGCGTGACCGGGCCCTCGACATGAAGCTGAATCTCCGGACCGACGCGCGCCAGCGCCCTCAGATGGCCCGGGAGGACAACGCGAATCATGGCAGCGTCTGGACCTCGACAGAAAGTACGGCTGGGAGGTGTTCGACGATGGGAGACCAACTGTCGCCCGCGTCGGCGGAACCGTATACCTGCCCGCCCGTCGTGCCAAAGTAGACGCCACATTTATCGAGCGAGTCGACGGCCATGGCGTCGCGCAATACGTTTACGTAGCAGTCCTTTTGCGGCAACCCCTTGGTCAGCGCTTCCCATTCGTTGCCGCCGGATTTGCTGCGGTAGACGCGCAACTTGCCCTCAAGAGGGAAATGTTCTCCGTCGCTCTTGATCGGCACAACGTAAATGGTTTCCGGTTCGTGGGCGTGGACGTCAATCACGAAGCCAAAGTCGGTCGGCAGGTTGCCACTGACCTCTTTCCACAAGTCACCCGCATTGTCGCTGCGCATCACGTCCCAGTGCTTCTGCATGAAGAGGACATTCGGGCGGGAGGGATGCATGGCGACGTGATGAACGCAGTGGCCGACCTCGGCGGTTGGCTCGGGGATGTATTGGGAATGGAGGCCCTTGTTGATGGGCTTCCAGGTCTTGCCACCGTCGTCGGTCCGAAATGCGCCCGCTGCCGAGATGGCGATATAGATACGCTTGGGATCTTTGCGATCCAAAATGATGGTGTGAAGGCACATGCCACCGGCGCCGGGTTGCCAGCGGGGGCCGGTGCCGTGGCCTCGCAGTCCGGCGAGTTCTTTCCAGTTCCTACCGCCGTCCGTCGAGCGGAATATGCCAGCGTCTTCCACTCCGGCATAAACGGTGTCTGGATCGGTCGGCGACGGTTCGAGATGCCAGACACGCTTGAATTCCCAGGGATGCTGCGTGCCGTCGTACCACATGTGGGTGGTGAGAGGTTTGCCGGTTTCCGCGGACGTGTCGTAGACGAACTTATTGCTCTCGCCTTTGGGCGGGCCCGGCTTGGCGTCCTTCTCCCCCGGCGGCGTCCCCGGCTGTATCCAAGTCTTGCCGCCGTCATCGGAGCGCCGAATGATCTGCCCGAACCAGCCGCTGGTCTGCGACGCATAGATGCGATTAGGGTCGGCTGGCGAGCCCTTGAGGTGATACATCTCCCATCCCGCAAAATGCGGACCGCTGACATCCCATTTTTGGCGCTTGCCGTCCGATGTCAGGACAAATGCGCCCTTACGCGTTCCAACCAGCACCCGTACTCCGCTCATGGCTCACTCCCTCTTGTGCTTCGTGTATGCATAAACTAGAGTGCTCGAAACTCTCCATAACAACCACTCATTGTGCACGAAACTATGCCAATCTTACTTGCAAAATACAAGTTAAAATATGCTAGAGTGAAAATGTGCCAAGGAAAAAGGCGGATTCCAAGCGGCGGTCGGGGTGTCCGCTGAATGCTTCGGTGGAGATCCTGGGCGACCGCTGGTCGCTGCTGATCATCCGCGACATGATGCTGCGGGGCTTCCGTACTTACAAAGAGTTCCTGGGGTCCTACGAGGGAATCGCAACGAATATTTTGGCCGATCGCCTGCGAAAGTTGATCGCTCACGGAATTATCACCACCGAGAAAAACCCATTGGACGGACGGAAAGTAATTTACTCGCTCACGCCGAAGGGAATCGATCTAGCGCCGGTCCTTACAGAAATGGTTCTGTGGGCCGCGGCGCACGAAGACACAGCCAATCAGGCGCTTGTCCACGAAATGCGAAAGGACAAGGAGAAATTCACATCCGCCATACGGCAACGCTGGGCCGAAACGGCCCGAGCGCCGAAGCGCTTTAGGTCACTCCGATCGCAGCGCCTCCGTGACGTCGACGCGCGCCGCGCGCGCCGCGGGCAGCACTGACGCGACGACAGCAGCGGCCAGCAGCACGACCACCGATACAACCACAGGCAGGCTGCCCGGCATCTTCACATCCTCGAAAGAACTCCGCGCCAGACGCACCAGCACGTACCCACAGGCGGCGCCAGCGACGACGCCTCCTGCCGCCATCACGGCGCCTTCCGCAATGACACTCGCCAGGAGTTGCCGCGGCTGCGCTCCAATGGCCAGCCGGACGCCGAACTCGCGCGTCCGCGCGCTAACCGAGAATGCCAGCACGCCGGCGACGCCAACCAGCGCAATCGCCAGCGCGACAGCCGCAAAGACACCGAACACCACTGTGTTGAGACGATCCGGAGTGAGAACTTCGGCGCGAACGTCCTCGAGGGTAGCGGCGCGTTCCACGGGCTGCTCCACAGACATATCGCGAATGATGCGAGTGACCGGTGTGACCAGCGAATAAGGATTTGCGCTGGTGTGGATGAAGAGGCGGCCGCCAAACATTGGACCTTCTTCAAAAGGGTTGTAAATGGTGATGATGGGCCCAGGAACGACGTGTTCGTCGTCAATATCGGCAGCGACACCGATGATGCGGTGCGGCACGATGCTAATCCCGGGAATGAATTTCATCACAGGATCCGTCCAGTAGACGTGGCGGTTAACGGCATCCTGATTGGGGAACATGCGCTGCGCGAGAGTTTCACTGACGATAACGACGGGTTCCTTGCTTTGGCCATCGAGAGCGTTGAAATCGCGGCCCGCGATGATGGGAACTCCAAGCGCGGCAAAGAATCCGGGCGAGATGGTCCGCAACTGCGCGCGAGGATCCTCTTCGCCGGGCGCATGAACGTGGCCGTCCGCAGAGAACTGGAGACCAGGACCAAAGCTGCCGGCGTCGCGCCAGGGAACGACAATGCCGAAAGCCGTCTTGTTCACACCCGGTAGCGCTTCAATGCGGCGAATCGCGTCCTTGTAGAAATCGACCACTTGCTGCGGCGTTTTTCCGTAGGACATAGCGGGAACGTTGATGGCCAGGACGTGGCGTATGTCGAGGCCGGTCTGCGCCGTTTGCAGCGAGAGCAGTGTCTTGACCAATGCGCTTGCGCCCGCCAGCAGCACGAAGGATGCGGCAATTTGCGTCACGGCGAAGATGCGCAACCGGCGATTCGTACTTCCCGTGATGCGCACGCTGCCGTTCGAGAGACTGATTGCATGCGAGGAGTCAGCCGACGGCAGACGCGGGACAAATGCCAGCAACACCGCCGCAATGACCGCCAGCGCCGCCCCGACCCAGAGCATACTCGAATCCACTTTCAGGTCGAGCGCGCGGACCGAGAATCGCGAGGCGTACCTCGCCATGATATCAACCATGGGCCGAGCGCTCAACACGCCGAGCGTCGCGCCAACACCGCAGAGCAGAAGGCTTTCCGCCAGCAGGACTCGCCGAAGCGCACCAGTGGTTGCGCCGAGCGCCGCGCGGATCGACAGCTCACCCTCGCGCCGAACGGTCCGCGAGAGGATCAGGTTGGCGACGTTCGAGCAAGCGATGACGAAGATGAGCGCCGAAGCCGCGAGCAGCACCAGCAAGACAGTCTTCGCGCGCGAGGTGATCTGGTCGCGCAATAGTCTCGCCTCGATCCGGAAATCCGCTCGCGCCGGATACTCTGCTGGATGCGCTTTGACCATCGCTCCATGCACGGTCCGGAGTTCCGCGCGCGCCGACTCGAGAGTTGCACCGGAAGTGAGCTTGCCAAAGAGTTCCGTCATGCGATGGACGCGCCCGTTCTGCATGGTCGCGGAGAGATGATGCGGACTGGTCACAATGTTCGCAATGATTTCGGTATTTGTCGGGTATTGGACGGAGGGTTCGAGGACGCCGATGATCGTGGCCGACCTATCGCCGAAGCCAGTGCCGAGGCGAAGGACCTTACCGATGACGGAAGGATCGCTCTTGAGAGTGCCCGCCCAGAAATGATAGGTCAAAACGGCGACGCCAGCGGCTTTAGGACCGTCGTCTTCCGGGCCGATGAGGCGGCCGAGGACGGGATGGAGGCCCACAACGTCAAAATAGGAGCCGTCAACGACGCCGGCGCGAACTTCCCGAGGCTCGCCAAGGCCGATCATGGTGAAACCTACGACGGAGAACTCGCCAAACGAACTGAGTGTCTTGATGCTTGCCCGTAGGTCCTGAATTTCCGGCACGGAGAATGGGACGGCCCCGGGGCTGATACCAGGCGCGCTTTGCTGGATAAAAACGAGCCGGTCTTCGTCACGATTGACGAGCGGCCGCAGGAGCACCCCGCGCACCAGCGTGAAAATCGCCGCATTGGCGCCGATGCCGAGCGCCAGCGTGAGCACCACGGTGATTACCAGCCCTTTGCTGCGCGCCAGCGACCGAATAGCGAATTTCAGGTCGTTCACGAAGGTCAGGACGGCCTCGCGAGACGGGGAATCTTTCGTTTGGCTCTCGTTCATCATCGTTACTCCTATGAGTGTGCCGCCAAGTAGGCCGTGAGGCGCTCTAGGCTTTGCGTCCAGCCCGCCTCCATCCCCGCCAGGTACCGGGGGGCTTCGGGGGTTGACTTTATAACGCGCGTCCGCAGAATTTGTTTCGTCTTGCCAGCTTGCTCGGCAAAGGTCACGGTGTTAGCACTTCAAATATGGGGTTGCCAGCCGCCGCGGTCCCCATTGTGCCACACGCTTTGCGTCTGTCCAGACCCGTGGTTCCCGGCTGTCAAGAGTTTTGTGCTGTCCCCCAAAGGAGCGCTTTTTGGAACCTCAACCGAATTGTTCCCTGAGGGCTGGCAGTTTGAGGCGGCCGCATCCGAGATTCTTGGGTTGACCGATTACTGATTCAAGTCAAGAATGCTTGGACTATGGCAAGCACTACCGCACACAAACTATCGGACAAAAAACTGGCTGTCCTGGGCACCGGAAAACTCGGCGGGATTCTTCTCCGGGCTTACCTGAAACAGGAACTCTTCTCGCCGAAGCGTGTCACGGCGACAGTAAAACACACTGAGAAGGCCTTGGCCCTGGCGAAGGAACTAGGCGTCTCTGTGACGACAGAAAACCGCAAGGCGGTGAAAGACGCGGACATCGTGCTCCTCGGCGTGAAACCGCAAGTCGTAGGCGAAGTTCTGAAAGAAATTGCTCCGGAGCTGAACGAGAAGACCTTGGTCATTTCCGTGGCTGCATCGGTGCCGACCAGCTACATCGAGCAGCGGCTTACAGGAAAAGTCCCCGTGGTGCGCGCCATGCCCAATACGCCTGCTGCTGTCGATTGCGGCATGACGGGCCTTTGCCGCGGCGCGCATGCGGGGCCGGAGCACCTGGAGATGGCGCGCGCGATGTTCAACGCCGTGGGGCGCACGGTGGCCGTGGACGAGAAGAATATGGATGCTGTGACCGGGCTTTCCGCCAGTGGCCCCGCGTTTGCGTACATCATTCTCGAATCCCTCGCGGAAGCCGGCGTGAAAGTCGGTCTCCCGCGCGATGTGGCCACTCTGCTCGCGGCGCAGACCATGAAGGGCGCGGCGAGCGTGGTTCTGGAAACCGGCGATCATCCCGCCCTGTTGAAGGACGCCGTGACAACCCCCGCGGGATGCACCATCGACGGAATCATGGAATTGGAAGAAGGCAAGCTCCGCGTGACGCTCATCAAAGCGGTTGTGAAAGCCACTAGCCGCGCCGGAGAGTTGCTTTTCGAAAAGTAACCCTGCGCGCGATTGACAGCAGTGGTAGGATGCACCGTGTGAGGAGTGATGCAGAGCGCGTACATTCCTGTCTTGATTTACGCGGTGCTGGTCATCGCGTTTCCCGCCGTAACACTGATCCTGGCGAAATTCATCCGGCCCGCCTCCACCTCCGTTGGCGCGAAGCTCAAGCCTTACGAGTGCGGCATTCCTCCGGAAAGCGACTCGCGCGGACGATATTCCGTGCGGTTTTACATTGTGGCCATGCTGTTCGTGATTTTCGACGTGGAGACGATGTTCCTCATTCCTTGGGCGATCCTATACCGAGGGTGGGTCGCTGTGCACCAGGGGCTATTTGCGCTGGTCTCGATGGTACTGTTCCTCGGAATCCTCCTTGTCGGATATTTGTGGCTGTACAAAAAAGGCGCCCTTGAGTGGGTGTAACGCCCAGCTCTCTTAGTCTCTCCAATCCCGCCGTCCGCTTCGCAAGTTGTTATGATTGACTCGGTTGGCGGCGTGTGTTAGAAACGCGGCGTTTGAATTTTCGGCTGCTTCTCTGTTGTAGTTTGCGAACCGCAAACGGTTCGTCGCAGCCTGTCACACCCGGGGTCCATGGCTGACGAGCCCAAGGAACCTAAACCGCCTCAAGTCCCCACGGGCGAAAAGCCCGCCAGTAGCACGCCCGCTGTGTCGACTCCTCCTGCCAAGCCCGCGGATGCCGGCACGCCTGCTGCTCCTCCGAAGGCAGCGGCTCCCCCGCCTCCGAAGCCGCCAGTAGTCCTGCAAACTCCTCTCGACAATGATTTGGTCAAGCGATTTCGCGCCAAGTTCGGCACGGCGCTTCTCGAAGCGATAGAGGACCGCAAGCAAGCTATCCTCACCGTGGAGCGCGCGAAGCTGGTGGAAATTTCGCTGTATCTGCGCGACGAAGAAAAATTCGACATGCTTTCCAGCTTGACGGCCGTCGACTGGCCGAAGCGCGAGAAGCGGTTTGACGTGGTTCTCGATCTGTACTCCTTCCCGAAGAATGAGCGGCTAAGGCTGAAGGTGCATGCCGCGGACGCGGAAGAAGTGCCCAGCGTCGTGAGTGTCTGGTCCGCGGCGAATTGGCAGGAGCGCGAAGTTTTCGACATGTTCGGAATTGTTTTTTCCGGGCATCCGGATTTGAAGCGCATTTTGCTGCCGGACGAGTGGCAAGGCTATCCCCTGCGCAAAGACTATGACATCTTGCAGCAAGACACCGCCTGGGTTCGGGAAAACCTTGGCATTGAGAGCGGGCAATAGGGCTATTTTGGCGTAAATAAGAAGGAAGACGACTCTGAGCGTCGACACCACAAACGATCAGAAGACGCTGCTGGGAGCGGATGAGCTGGTCATCAACATGGGGCCGCAGCATCCGTCCACGCACGGCGTGCTGCGCGTCAAGCTGAAGCTTGACGGCGAGCGCGTGATTGGCTCGGAGTGCATCATCGGGTATTTGCACCGAGGTGTGGAAAAAATCGCGGAGAACCGCACCTATCAGCAGTTTGCTCCCTATGTCGACCGCATGGACTATGTCGCAGCCGTCAGCAGCGGCCTGGGATATTGCGAAGCCATTGAAAAATTGCTGATCGTGGAAGCGCCGCCGCGTGCCCGCGTGATTCGCACCATCTTGACGGAGCTGCAGAGAATCGCCAGCCATCTCTTGTGGCTCGGCACGCATGCCCTGGACATTGGCGCCCTTACGCCGCTCTTCTACTGCTTCCGCGAACGCGAAGAGATTCTGAAAATTTTTGAAAAGTATTGCGGGGCGCGCTTGACCACCCATGCCTTCCGCATCGGCGGGCTGCAATACGAGGCTTACGACACTTTCGAAAAGGACGTCGAGCGCTTCTGCAAGGATTTCGAATCGCGCATCGTGGAATACGAGGATTTGCTCACGCAAAACCGCATCTGGATCGGGCGGACGAAGGGCGTGGGGATTCTGACCGCGGCGGACGCCATCGCGTTTGGCGTGACCGGACCGGTCCTGCGCGCCAGTGGCGTGAAATGGGACATCCGGAAGGCCGCTCCTTACGCGGCGTACGATCAGTACAAATTCGAAATTCCTGTCGGCACAACCGGAGACACGTACGATCGATACCTGGTCCGCATGGAAGAGATGCGGCAATCGCGGCTGATCTGCCTGCAAGCCATCGAAAATATTCCCACCGGGCCGATCATGGCCAAAGTGGGCAAGGTGCTGAAGCCGCCGCCGGGCGAGGTCTATCACGCGATTGAAGCGCCAAAAGGTGAAATTGGTTATTACGTTGTGAGCGACGGCACCGTCATGCCCTATCGCGTGCACATCCGGCCGCCTTCCTTTATCAATTTGCAGGCGTTCGACCGCATGGTGCGGGGGCACCTCGTAGCGGATGTCGTGGCCATCATCGGTACGATCGATATCGTGTTGGGAGAAGTCGACCGATGATGACTTCGATTTTTCAGGCGACCATCGAGTTCTTGAAAGCTTTCTGGGCGCCT
The DNA here is from genome assembly GCA_001914785.1 of Acidobacteria bacterium 13_2_20CM_57_17. GTDB lineage: Bacteria > Acidobacteriota > Terriglobia > Acidiferrales > UBA7541 > Acidiferrum. Next base: position 36,636 of record MNDE01000126.1, read on the forward strand.
CTGCTCTGCGGTGTTGCCATCGTGGCCGTTCTGCCGCTGATCGTCGGTTACATCGTACTGGTGGAACGCAAGCTTATGGCGGACATGCAGGCGCGGCTGGGGCCCATGCGCGTGGGACCGCATGGACTGCTGCAGCCCATCGCCGACGCCGTGAAATTGCTCATCAAAGAAGACATCATCCCGGACAACGCGGACAAACTTGTCTTCTGGCTTGCGCCGGTGCTGTCCGTCGGTGCGGCCTTACTTTCGTTGGCAGGCCTTGCGATCGGCCCGGCATTCCAAATCGCGCAGGACATCAACATTGGAATTCTCTTTGTCGTAGGTGTCAGCGCCCTGGGAATTTTCGGCATCGTGCTGGGCGGCTGGGCGTCGAACAGCCACTATTCCTTGATGGGTGCGCTGCGCAGTTCGGCGCAGTTGGTGAGCTACGAGACAGCCGCGGGCATGGCGCTGGTGAGCGCGCTTTTATTCACCGGCACGTTGAACATTAAATCGATCGTGGAAGCGCAAAATAAAGAGGGCATCTGGTTCGTGATGCTGGCGCCGGTGGCGTTTTTCACTTACCTCGTTGCCTCCATCGCCGAGACCAACCGCGCCCCATTCGATTTGCCCGAGGCGGAGTCCGAACTTGTCGCCGGATACATGACGGAGTTTAGCGGATTCCGCTGGTCACTCTACTTTCTCGCCGAATACGCCAACATGATCGTGGTGGCTTCCGTGGCCACGACTTTGTTTCTTGGAGGCTGGCTCAGGCCTTTCGCCAAGTTTCACGAGCTTCCCGGTTTTCACTGGCTGAATTTTCTGGATTTCGTTCCCCTTCTCTTAATGGTAGTGGTCGGTGTCTACTGCGTGCAGCGTGTGCCAAAGCAACCAACGCGCGTGCAGCAGTTGTTTATGCTGGTCGTCGCGGGGCTGTGTTTTGTCCTGGGCCTGGTGCTGCTCGCGCCAGTGGTTGTTCCCATCGCCAAACCGTTTTATGCCGGCATTCACGGCGGGTTCTGGTTTATTTTCAAAGTGAGCCTGTACATCTACTTTTTCATGTGGCTTCGATTCACCATACCACGGTATCGATTTGACCAGTTGATGCGCCTGGGCTGGCATTTCCTGATCCCACTGTCCATCATCAACGTTTTGCTGGTTGGCGTGGCCTTGATCGCCGGATCGTATTTGAACTTGCACGGATGGGGACTGCTTCTGGTTACGACTCCCGCGGCCATCGTCACCCTGATCGTCGCGTTTCTGATTCTGGCGATGGAGAAAGAGCGCAACGCGCCGCAGGACCAGGCTGCTGAATCGGATTTTTATGCTGGATAAAGCCCTATTTTATTTCTTCGCGGGGATCGCCGTGGTCAGCGCCGTGCTCATGGTGACGCGGCGCAACGTCGTGCACAGCGCCATCTTCTTGATCACCGCGCTGCTCGCGACCGCAGGGATTTTCTTGCAGTTGCGCGCGGAGTTTTTGTTCATCGTCCAGATCATTCTTTACGTCGGCGGCATCATGGTCCTGTTTGTCTTCGTGATCATGCTGGTCAATTTGGACGTGGCGCTTCAGCAGATCCAGTTCGCGCGGCAGAAGTGGGTGGCGCTCTTCGTCGCGCTGGCGCTCGCTGGCCAGGTTGGCCTGATGTTCTGGACTTCCGGCAAAATGCCCGGACAGGGCTTGCCGGTGCTGACTGCAGCGGCCGCCGCGAAGTTGCCGCCTAATTCCGAAACCGTGGCGCGCAGCTTGTTCGAATCGTATCTGCTGCCCTTTGAGATTGCTTCGGTCTTGTTGCTGGTGGCTATGATTGGGGCCGTGGTCATGGCCAAGAAGAGAGCGTAACGCAGCGATGCTTCCGATCGGACACTACTTGTTCCTCAGCCTCGCGCTCTTCATCATCGGCGTGGTCGGAGTCGTCACGCGGCGCAACGTTATCGTCGTGCTCATGTCCATCGAGCTGATTCTGAATGCCGTGAACATCAACTTGGTCGCCTTTTCCCGTTTGTACGGTGACGTAGCTGGACAGGTCTTCGCGCTTTTCATCATTGCCGATGCTGCCGCGGAGGCTGCCGTCGGCCTCGGAATCATCATCGCTTTTTTCCGCAACCGCGAAACGGTGTTGGCGGACGAAATGGATTTGCTGAAGTGGTAGACGACAGGAAAGAAGAAATGAAAACGGCATGACGCCCACGGGCTACTTTCTTGACCATCTCTGGCTCATCCCGCTGTTTCCGCTGGCGAGCGCGGCGCTGATGCTTTTCTTCGGCAAGCGGCTGCCGAATACAGCTGTCAGCGTGCTGTGCGTCGGCAGCGTTGGTTTGTCTTTCGTGTACGCCCTGGGCGCCGTGTTTCAATTGCTGGCCGCCGATCCCGAGCATCGCGTCTTCCAGAAAGTGCTCTTCGAATGGCTGACGCCCGGCCCCATGCAAATGACCGGCGGCCACACCATTCGCTTTGTCGCGGACTGGGGCTACCTTCTCGATCCGCTCTCCTGCGTCATGGTTCTCGTGGTTACCGGCGTCGGCTTTCTGATTCACGTTTACTCCATCGGGTACATGGGGCACGAAGGCGGCTACTACCGCTTCTTCGGCTACATGAATCTCTTCATGTTCGCCATGCTGACGCTCGTTCTGGCGAACAACATGTTGCTTATGTTCGTGGGATGGGAAGGCGTCGGCCTTTGCAGCTACTTGCTGATCGGTTTCTATTTCCTGAAAAAGTCGGCTTCCGATGCGGGTAAAAAAGCATTCATCGTCAATCGCATCGGCGACGCCGGATTTATCCTCGGAATTCTTCTGACCGCCGTGACGCTGGGCACCATCCGGTTTACGTCGCAGGGTTTGCCCGACGCCGCGGACGCCACAGGAATTATTCAGGCGCTCAGAGCGGCTGTTGAATCGCATGCCTTGGCTTTCGGCGCGCCGGTTCTCACCGCCATCGCGCTTTTGCTCTTTATCGGAGCGATGGGCAAATCCGCGCAGATTCCGCTCTACGTTTGGCTGCCGGACGCCATGGAAGGCCCTACGCCAGTAAGCGCGCTGATCCACGCTGCCACCATGGTGACCGCTGGTGTCTACATGGTTGCCCGCATGAACGCCGTTTACCAGCTCGCCCCGTTTGCAATGAATGCCGTGGCAGTGATCGGCGCGATCACCGCCATTTTCGCGGCGTCCATGGCGCTCGTGCAGAACGACATCAAGAAAGTCCTCGCTTATTCGACCA
>MNDE01000010.1 GCA_001914785.1 Acidobacteria bacterium 13_2_20CM_57_17
GACGGAAACTCATGCGTCCTTTAAGGGCACTGATTGTAGACTGTTTTTATTCTTTACGGGAACTGGATGAGATAGTGTCTGTTTTCGCTAGCGAATCTGTTCTCTGCTAGCGCGCGACCGTGAATTCCGTGACGATTTTCAGCAGCACGTCCACGCCCTTGTCAAACGCCGCGAGCGGTATCCGTTCATCGTTCCCGTGCATACGCTTCAGATCATCGTCCGTCAGCGGAAACGGCACCAGCCCATAGGCTTGGACGTTGTGGAGCCGCAACTGCGCCGAATCCGTCAGCCACGTCGATTGAAACGGCAACGCGGGGGCGCCTCCGAATTCTCGCGAAGCCACCTTCGTGATTACATTATAAAAATCCGATTCCAGCGACGATGGCGGCGCCGCTAGCCCGGCATTTGGCTGCACCTCGAGCCGCACTTGCGGATCATTCACCAGCTTATTCAGCTCGTTGATCACGCCATCAATGGGATCGCCCGGAAGCAGCCGTACGTTCAGGTTTGCTCGCGCCTCCGTCGGAATCACGTTATTCGCCACGCCTGCCGTCAAAACGGTCGGCGCGATGGTGTCTCGCAACATCGAATTCCACAGTGGACTGGCATCGGAAATCACGCGTTGCGCGTGCTCGCCACGGTCCGGCGTGTCCATCGAGCGCATCCACTTCCCGATCTCGTCATCCTCGAGCGGCGCCAGCCCCTCGAAATATCTCCGCACAATCGCTGTGAAGTGCACCGGCGCGGAATAATTCCCGATTTTCGCCACCGCCGCCGCCAGATGTACGACTGGATTGTCTTTCGTCGGCTGCGAAGCGTGGCCTGACGTTCCGCGCGCGATCACGGCGACGTTGGTGGCCACTTTCTCGCTTGCTTGTACGCCGACGTACTGCACTTTTCCGTTCTTCAGAAAGACGTTTCCGCCTTCATTAATCGCAAAACCTGCGGCGAATTTTTCCCAATGTTTGGCAATCAGCATGCGAATGCTGGCATCCCCGCTGGTCTCCTCGTCATCCGTCGCGAGAAAAATAACGTCGCGGTTCAGACGCGCCCTCGAGCGCTTCAATTCAAGGAACACCGCCAGGTTCGCCGCGAGCATGCCTTTGTCATCGATGGCCCCGCGTCCGTACAAATATCCGTCCTTGATCAGCGCGCCGAACGGATCCACGGTCCATCGCGCCTTCTCCACCGGAACCGTGTCAATGTGCGCCACCAGCAACAGCGCCTTTGAAGGTTGCGCGACCGCCGAACTCTGCAACCTGGCAACCACCGCGCTCCGCCCCGGCGTCATGTCCAGAACATCCGCCTTGATCCCGTCCCTGGCCAGGATTCCCGCAATGTACATCGCCGCGACCTGCTCGTTTCCCGGAGGATTCGATGTATTAATCTTGATGAGGTCCGCCAGCCACCCTCGCGCTTCCTTGGCGATTGCAGATGCATTCCCGGCCGAAGAAATGCTCGCTGGGATCCCTGGCCCCGCTGCCGGGACCACCTGCGCCGTGGCCGGAAAACTTGCGGCTATCATCAATACCGTCGCTCCCGCTATGCTCTGGACCATTCGTTTCCAGTTCACGAATCCATCCTCCTAGAAAAAGCTGGCGGCATTCCGGCGCCAGTAAACGTTTTGCCTTTATTACGCTTCATACTAACATGCAGGTGTGGGCGCTTGACTTAGGCATTGCTGTTGGGTTGCGAAGATTGACCCGCATCGTGGCTATTAGGCTGTCTTGCGGGTGGGAGCGGTCCAAAATTTGCAGTTCTTGATTGCTATCGGGGGCGCACGATGAAGGCCATTTTCTCCATAGTTTTGCTCGCAACTCTGGCAGTCGTTTTGGTCTTGCCGCTGGCTGAGGATTCCGTATTCGCCCAGGCCCCCACCGGCCCACAAGGCGGCGCTCCGCCCCCAGCGCAACAACAGCAGAATCCCGATTCGCCCAAGGCGACTAATCCGGCACAGCAAGCTCCGCAGGCCGGCGTGACTATCGCCGTAGATGTTCCCATAGTCACGCTCGATGTTGTCGCCACCACGCAGCACGGCGACATCATCCCTGGTCTTAAGAAAGAGAATTTCCGCATCCTCGACGACGGCGTGCCGCAGACCATCACCAACTTTTCTCCCACTGAAGCTCCTATCACCATGGTGCTCCTCCTTGAATTCAGCAGCCGTGGCTATGGCGGTTTTTTTGCGTATGTCGGTAAATATTGGTCGACGGCTCTCTTCCCCTCGTTGCAACAGAAAGACTGGATCGCTCTCGAAACCTTTGACATGAAAACACGTGTCGAAGTCGACTTCACCCAGAATAAAGACGAAGTCATGGAAGGGCTCTATCATCTCTATTTCCCCGGCTTCAGCGAATCGAACCTTTTCGACGCCATCCTGGAAACCGTGGATCGCTTGAAGGATGTAAAAGGCAAGAAGTCCATCGTCGTGCTGGCCAGCGGCGTCGATACATTTTCGAAACACACGCTTGACCAGACCATGAAGCAGCTCCGCCAGAGCGACGTCTCGATTTTTTGCATCGGTTTGGGCCGCGCCTTTCAGAACTACGCCGATATGAACGGCGGAATGGGCAGCCTGCGGCGCATGGATTACCTCCAAGCCGAAAACCAATTAAAGACTTTCTCGCAGGAGACCGGCGGCTATTCCTGGTTTCCTCAGTTCGCCGGCGAGATGCCGGATGTGTTTCGAAATGTCGCCGCGTTCCTGCGCCACCAGTACAGCCTTTCCTATTCGCCTACGGCAGGCGCAAAGGACGGCAAATTTCACAAGGTAAAGGTGGAGTTGGTGGCCCCCGATGGCGGCCCGCTGAGCATCGTCGATCAAAAAGGCAAAAAGCAGAAATATCAGGTGTACGCCCGCGAAGGCTATCAGGCCCCCAAAGGCGGCGTTGGCGACTGAACTCAGTTTTCAGTTGCCGAGCGTAGAAATTTAACACAAACCAGAATTGCCTAACATGAAGCTTTCCTATTTCAGATGGCTAGTTATTTCAGCAGCGATGGGACTGCTGGCGCCCATCTGTTGGTTTTTGATCCAAGGGCTTATTGGCAGCAACACAAAGCTAGAATGGAAAATAGCTTATCCGCTAGAGCGCGTCATACGAGTGATTTGGCCATCTTCCATTTGGCTCATGGCGACCGACGGCAGCGAAGGAACGCCCGCATCCTACGTAATAGCATTTATGTCTGTCGCCGCAAACATCGCTCTCTACGCCGTGCTTGGAAGCGGCGTGTGGTTACTCAAGCGCTTGGTAACCGCGCCAAAGGAATAGGTGATTTGTCAAAATGGAACTGCGGTGTCGATAAAATCTGATGTGCTACGGTACTGCTTCAGTATCCCCGCGCGAAATCCACCCGGTTGAACAATTCCCGTCCGTCAAACCACCTCTCCAGCAATTCGATTAAGATCGACGATTGCCGGTCCCAGAGTCGGTCGCTCACCCCGCTGGTATGTGGCGTAATAAACAAATTCGGCGCCTTCCACACCGGACTCTCTGCCGGTAGGGGCTCCGTTTGCGCCACGTCCAGCGCTGCTCCGCCGAGCGCGCCGTCTTCGAGCGCTTGGATCAGTGCCGCTTCATCCAGCAGCGATCCGCGCCCCACGTTGATTAGCCGCGCTCCGCGTTTCATCTTTGCGATTTCAGTTGCGCCGATCAAGTGCTTCGTTTCTGGCGTCTCCGGCGCGCAGGTCAAAACGTAATCCGCGCCCGGCAGTGCTTCGTGTAGTTGCGTCGCGGCGAAGATTTTCTCCACGTGCGCCTGTTCGCCTTTGCCGGATCGCGTCACTCCCCAAACTTTCATGTCAAACGCCTTCGCCCGCTTCGCTACTTCCCTGCCGATCGATCCGTACCCGACAATCAGCAGCACTTTATCGTTCAGCTCCGTCAAGTGCTGCGGCTTATCCCAGATCTCCTGCTGAGTCCATCGCGCGCGGTCCTGTCCCCGCACGGAATCCGGAAAATTTCTTGCCAACGCCAGCAGCAGACCCATGGTGTGCTCCGCCATCGGCACGGAAAAAATTCCGCTGGGGTTCGTCACCATGATTCCCGAATTGCGCAGCTCCGGATACATCAATTGCGCCACACCCGCCGCCGTCGAATGGATCCACTTGAGTTTCTTCGCGTCCTTCAATTGCTCCGCGCGCAGCGAGTACCCCACAAAAATATCCGTGTCAGGCAATTCTTTCGCCAAGTGATCATAATTCGTCAAATGCAGCACGCGCATCTCCGGCCACCGCTTGCGAATCGCCTCCGCCATCGCCGGCTTCGGCCGCCACTCTGTAAACGGATGCCACACACAAATCACGAGTTTTGTGTCTATAGGTTTCGCGCGGATCATGGTCAGACTATGAAATGATGCGCAAATCGGTGCCGGTCATATCCGCTGGCCGCGGTTGCTCGAGCGCGCTCAGCATTGTCGGCGCGATATCCCGCAGCGAACCGCCCGGCTTCAGCCTTACTTTGTCGTCGTCACTCACCAAAATAAACGGCACTGGATTCGTCGTGTGATACGTGTGCGGCCCGCCGCTTGCCGGATCGATCATCGTTTCCGCATTGCCGTGGTCTGCGGTGATCATCCACACTCCTCCGCGCGGCTTCAGCGCCTGATAAATCCGCGCCAGCCCCGCGTCCACTGCTTCGACCGCCTTGATCGCCGCTTCCAGTTTTCCGGAATGGCCCACCATGTCCGCATTCGCATAATTCATGATGATGGCGTCGAATTCGCCTTTTTCAATCGCTTTCACCACCGTGTCCGTAATCCCCGCCGCCGACATTTCGGGCTTCAAATCGTACGTCGCTACTTTCGGTGACGGCACCAGTATCCGCTCTTCTCCCGCGAACGGCTTCTCAACGCCTCCATTAAAAAAATAGGTGACGTGCGCGTATTTCTCCGTTTCCGCAGTCCGCAGGTTTTTGTATTGCAACTCAGCGAACACTTGAGCCAGGATGTGCTCCAGCTTTTCCGGAGCAATCACATATTTCAGCCACGGCCAGTTCTTGTCGTATTGCGTCATCGCTATATAAAACAGATTCTTCGGCCGCTTGGCATCCACAAACTTATCGAAGTCCGGCGCCGCCAGCGCGTACGTCATCTGCCGCGCGCGGTCCGCGCGAAAATTAAAGAAGATCACCGCGTCATCATCGCGAATCAATCCCACCGGCGTAGCCCCGGGTCCGCTCGCCTTCGTCACCACGATCGGCTTGACGAATTCGTCCGTAACGTTTGCTTCGTAACTTCGCTGCAGTGCCGCAAGCGGATCATCCGTTCGCGTTTCCGCTTCGCCGTGAACCAGTGCGCGATACGCCAGTTCGACGCGCTCCCAGCGGTTGTCGCGGTCCATCGCGTAATAGCGCCCGACGAGCGTCGCGATTTCGCCGACTCCCAGCTCGCGCATTTTCTGTTGCAACTGGCGCATGTAATCGCGCCCGCTGTTCGGCGGCGTGTCGCGTCCGTCCATGAAGCAGTGCACAAACACTTTTTCCACTTTGTACTGCTTGGTCATTTCCAGCAGCGCAAACAAATGCTGAATGTGCGAGTGCACGCCGCCGTCGCTCAGCAATCCGAGAAAATGCAGTTGCTGCGCACGCCCGCGCTCCATCGCTTGTTGAAACAGCGGCACGCTTTGCAATTGCTTGTTCGCAACCAGCAGGTCGATCCTCGTGATGTCCATGTGCACGATGCGCCCCGCGCCCATGTTCATGTGCCCCACTTCGCTGTTCCCCATTTGTCCCTCGGGCAATCCCACAAATGGCCCCGACGTATGAATCAAAGTATTGGGAAACTTTTTGAGCAGTTCGTCGTACGCCGGTTTCCGCGCCAGCGCGATGGCGTTCCCCTTGGTCTCCGCGCGATATCCCCATCCATCCAACACCGTCAGCACAATCGGTTTCGGTCGTTTTGCCATAGCGCGCCAGAATACATGGATTTGTTGGACGAATCACTTCGTTTCCGTCACGATATTCATTGGAGCGTCTTCATGGTTGATGAAAAAGATTCACGTTCGGCTCCTGCAGGACCGATTCGCGGCGTTATCCTCGACTACGGTGAAGTCCTTTGCCATCGCCCCTCTCCGGAAGTTCTTGCGGAAATGGCGGGCATTTTTGGCATCGACGAAGATAAATTTCTCCCCATCTATCGATCCTCGCGCAACCCATACGATCGCGGCGACTTCACTGGGCATGATTATTGGATCGAGTTTGCGCGCCGGGCGGGCGTCACGATTCATGAGCATCAGGTGGAAAGTCTTCGCCGGATGGATGTGCAGATGTGGAGCAACGTCAATCAGGAAATGACGGAATGGCTCGCCCGCCTCCACTCGCGGGGCATTAAAACCGCCATTCTTTCAAACATGCAAACGGACATGGCCGCCCACGTGAGGAAGAACTTCGCCTGGCTGAGCCACTTCGATCATCAGATTTTTTCGTGCGAGCTGCGCGCCATCAAGCCGGACCCAGTAATCTACCGGCATTCTCTTTCCCTGCTGAAAATTGCGCCGACTGAAGCGGTCTTCGTCGATGACCGCGAAGAAAACATTCAGGCCGCTCGGGCGGTGGGAATTCATGGGATCCTCTTTGAATCCGTCGCGCAATTGCGCAAGGATTTGCAAAAACTTGGTTTTCCGATTCTTCCTGGTTCCGGCGCGGACGGCAACCGTCGTACTGGCAGATAGTTTGCGCTTGGAGAGCTGAATCGACTCTCTTGCTACCGAGTGCAGAGTCACGGTGGTCGGCTCAGTTCTTCTTCACAAAGTCCGTCAGGCCCGAAAGCAGGCGGTCCACTTCTTCCGCCGTGTTGTAATGCACGAGACCGACGCGCAGGACGCCGCCAAGTTGCTCAACTCCGAGGCGCTCGGAGAGATTCAGCGCGTAGAAATTCCCGTCCCAGGTGAATATTCCGCGCTCACCGAGAAACGCCGCAATCTTCGTCGGATGATGATCGCCCAGCCGGAACGACAGCGTCGCGCAACGCTCGTTGAATCGTTTCTCGTCGGTGATACCGAAAATGCGCACCCCAGGAATTGTCTGCAAACCCGCGATCAACTGCGCCAGCAAGCTGGTTTCGTATTGGTGTGTCGCGCGGTACGCGGCCTGCAACGCTTCGCGACGGCTTTTCGGGCTGGGGTCGCAGTGCCGACCCAGCTCCGCAATGTAGTCCACGGCTGCGCCAATTCCAGCGATTAGTTCCTGCACCTGCGTTCCCGTTTCCCAGCATTCCGGCGGAACGTTTGTCGCCGGCCGCACCTTATACGGCTTGAAGCGCTGCAATTGTTCGCGCTTGCCGAACAGCGTGCCCATGTGCGGCCCGAAAAATTTGTACGGCGAGCACGCTAGAAAATCGCAGTCAAGAGCCTTCACGTCGATCAGTCCGTGCGGAGCATAGTGCACGGCATCGACAAACATCAGCGCGCCCGCTGCGTGCGCGAGCTTGGTGATTTCTGCGATGGGATTGATTGTTCCCACGATGTTCGAGGCGTATCCCACGGCCACGAGCTTCGTTTTTGCCGTAGTCTTTCGCTTCAAATCATCCATGTCCAGCGTGCAATCCGCTTCGCGAATATCCGCCTGACGGATCACCACGCCTTTTTCTTCCAGAGCACGCCACGGCGCCACATTCGCGTCATGATCCAAAGTCGTCACGACAATTTCATCGCCAGCCTTCAAGTCCCTTCCGATGGCACGCGCCAGTGCAAACGTGATCGTGGTCATGTTCTGCCCGAAGGACACTTCGCTCGGATCGCAGTTGAGAAAATCCGCCATCGCGGCCCGCGACGAAAGGATCATTTCATCGTTTCGCCGGCTCGTCAGGAAGGCGCCATACGTGTTGGCATTCGCGCTCATAAAATAATTCTGCACTGCGTCCATCACCTGTTTTGGCACTTGCGTGCCTGCCGGCCCGTCCAAAAACGCCGCATTCTGCCCGTTCACCTGCAATTTGAGCGAAGGAAATTGTTCTCTCACCCACGCGATGTCGAACGCTTTTTTCTCCGCTCCCTGCATTGCTGGTGTGCTCATCGTCCCTTTCCCGGCCGCAAACGAATACAAGTCAGGTCGCTAGTTTCTCATACGTGGCGCCGTGGTTGTAAGGTACGCCATCCAAATTGGGACCACTTTTGTCCGCGCGCATCGCGAGTTCTGAATTGCCTCGGTTTCCCGAGTGATACAATACTTGTAGTTGGTCCTCACTCATGCCGCTTTGGCGCCG
>MNDE01000030.1 GCA_001914785.1 Acidobacteria bacterium 13_2_20CM_57_17
TGAAAAGGATGAAAGTTCAGTCGCTTACGGTCATCACGAATGCCTTGAACATTGCGGTTGAGCTTGCGGACGCTCCCGGAATTTCCTTAATAATGATCGGTGGGCTGCTGCGGCCGGTTGCTTGCTCCTTCGTCGGACCTCAGGCAGAAGCAATGATGAACGAGTTCCACGCTGACCGTCTTTTCCTTGCGGTCGATGGTTTCGATCTCGAGAACGGCCTTTCGACTCCGGACGTGCTCGAAGCGCAACTCAACAACGTGATGATCCGCTCCGCCAAGGAGGTCAATGTTGTCACGGATTTCAGCAAACTCGGTCGAAGGAGCGTTTCAAAGATTGACCCCTTTGACAGAATCCGTCGCCTGATTACGGATAATCGTGCCACGCAGGATTTCACTGGGGCCCTTCGTAAGAAGGGTATAGAAGTTATCGAGGTGTAGCACCCTCCATTGCTAGTCGGCTAAAGTGATAAGACATTCGGCTGTCGGGCAAGAGCCAGGATTCGCGAAGGGACGCCTTGCCTTGAGCTTCGTGCCCAAGGGCCATCTGCAAGACCCCGGCGCAATAGGCCCACCAACCCTGGTAGGCGCCGGTTAGGGCATTGGACTGTGCTTGTGACAGGGCTGAGGTGAGATGCTCTCGCCATAGGGTTGCATCATAGCCGCTTAGCTTCTTGGCTGCAGCCCACTCCCATACGACATCCGAAGAGTCAGTCCCTTGCGCCGAAAGCCGGTACCTTCCCTCTGCCTCTTCTTTTTGACCGCAGGCAGAATAGGCTTCCCCGAGCAGGTAATTTGTTCTCGCGGAATCTAACAATGGTTTTAGTCCATCTTGCGTGAACGAAAGGCTTGGAACCGGGGAACCAAGCGCTTTCGCCGTGACTAGGGCTTCTTCGCAGTGGCCGGTTCGAGCCAACCCGATGGCTTGCTGCAGTTTTACTTCCACCCACACGTGGCGAACGTCCGTTCCCCCTTCTTCGCTGCCAAAGAAGCGATTCTGGAATAAATCAATCGCGCCCTTATAATTCCCTTCCTCTGCGCGATTCAAAGCCAATTCATAAACCAAACTAGTGGGCATACGGTCCAGATCTGGATAAAGCTCAAGTGCCTTCACTCGCTCCGCCGCAGATTTTCCCAACAGATCCATCGCCGCAACAGTACCGGAATAGTTCACTACGTTCGATGGATCGTGTTTTATTCCTTCTGCGAATACGTTCAGGGCACCCCCGAAGTCCCGCTTCATGTGCAACAGCGCTAGTCCAAGACTGGCGTCCAGCACCGGTATTTGGGGATTGAGCTCTCGCGCTTGTTGCCATTCGCTGATGGCCGCTTCCGTTTTTTCTCGGGCAAAATACCACGTTCCCAGCAGGTAATGAGCGGTTGCATCCTTTTCATTCGCGCGGATCGCAGCTTTGAGCGACTGCTGGTCTTCGATGGTGCTTGGGAATATATTTGCCGTCGAAAGTCGCGATGCTTCCAAATAGTCATCTGCACCTGACTCTCCTAGCTTCTCGCGGCAGTATCCGCGAAAGTAAACAACCATGGGGTTCTTCTGGGGGACAACCACACCAGGTTCGCTCTGATCCGCATCAGGGGACGGATACTCCCGTGAGAGGACCTCCACCGCTCGGCGGTATAGTCCCAACCGTGCGTATTCTGATGCAGTATTTAGGACTCGATAAGGATCGGCAGCGAGATGCAAAATATTCGGCTTTCCAAATTCTTCCTGGAGAAAATCGCTCAGAGGGAAGCGCGCGAGCCGTTGCCTTGCCATCTTTTCTCCGTCCACTCTACTTCCCATTGCGCGCGATACTGCCACTAGCTCTTCTCCTGCTCTCAGGTCATCCGGCGCAGATTCGAGGCTTTTCGTCAGGAAATCTCTCGCCTCCTTCAGGGCGCCCCGCCGAGCCAAGAGTTCGGAAAGGCGCAAGGCAGCGGCCGCCCTGTACGACGGTAAGCGCATAGCTTCCTCGTATGCATCGATCCCGTCGTTCTCTCTCTCAACGCCCTGGTATGCGATTCCAAGATAATAGGAAGTCTCGGCATCGGTAGTACTTCGCGCGTGAGCGGCAGCCAGTCTAGGTACAGCTTCTTCAAAACGCAGCAGACTAGTGTCGAGTCGTCCTGCAGCCTTCAGCAATTCAAGATCTGAGGGGAACTTCGCTAATGCTTTTTGATAGGTGTGCAAAGCAGCTAGGAGATTGCCGTTCAATTCTTCCGTTCTGCCCTGCTGAAGCCAATCACCCGCGGTGCGTCGCGTCTCTTCCGGTATCCTGTGCGAGATTTGCGGGCCAACCTTAATTTCGGATTCAGGCGCCCAGTCATACTTCCCCTCTGTCTGCCTCAAGAGCAGCGCACCCTGGTTGTTTTTTAGCTCAAACGTATACTTTTTGCCGGCGTCTGGAATCTGAATCTCCCTCTTCCACAATCGCTCTGGTACAAGATTTTCTTTCTCGTTGAGCAAGGAGCTGTTTCCATCCAGAATCTGGATCGTAGCGTCCAACAGCTTCCGGTTGGAATTGAGGCAGGCGGCCAGCCTGCCGGCTTTTCTCTCCAAATGAACGACTCCGGCAAGATTCGCGCGAGAAATCCCGTTGGTATCTCGGACGGGCATCCAGTATTCCGTGAATGAAATGGATTGACGCGGTTCAAGGAATGCATACGTCTCCTGATTTCGGAAGAGTCCCGCCTGCAACTCTACATAGGCGCTGTTGTTGTCGGAGAGTGCTTTACGCCAACCAAGACCTTCTGCGTCGACACCCCAGGACCAGATCTTTTTCGCGGGTAGCTCGGCGTAGTCAGCAAAATGTGCGGTCCCTGTATTTGTTCGAGGGTGCCATACACCCATGAAGTTCTCGCGGCTTCCATGAACAAACAGAGAAACTGGTCCATCCGTCTGGTCACGAATGACGCTGAGATCCTTGCCTTTTGGATCGACTGGCCACCTCTGCACCTCCGCAAATCCATGCGCTGCGGCAAAACGCATGGGGTATTGGATCTGAGAATCGTCCCAAACCTGGACGGCGGCATTGTTCCACCAATAGAAACGATGGCGTATATCGCTTCGATTGCTCAGCGTAACGTGTTGTTCGAGGACGGTGGAACTGGGCGGCAGAGTCAGTTCGACCGACCATTCCATTCCATAAACCCTGTCGATATTCCCTACTGTGATCGATGCGCTGCCATCCTCGTGGCTTGCATAGGCGAAATCCACAGGCGACATGGAGACCCAATTGTGGGAAACAGGAAAGTTAAACTCGACTCCGAAAGCAGCCCAGGCTCCGCGATAACCGATCCTGGCTTTCTTGATGGAAGGGTTGGCATAGAACATCGGCTGTCCGCTGATTTTGTCTATGCACGTATAAATATGTCCGCCCAAATCCGGCAAGACGGAACATTTCAGATATTCGTTTTCAAGATAAATTGCGCGCCATTGGTGTTCGGCGCGCCGGTCCGTGACTTCCTTCCGCATCGTATAGGGGTAGTTAAATCGGCCGCTCGCAAACTCGTCGAAAGGAGGATTGGGATCAGGCGTCCCCTCTTCGTATGCCGGCAGGTTCAGAACACCTTCCCACACGCGCACCTGAGCCCGAATAGGAACGACGGTGAGACTTAGGAATAAAAACGGGACCGTCCATCGCATTAGCATGGCCCTCGCGTCGCGTACCTTCGCTACCAGCGTTTCAAGTAGTCTGGCTGGATTACGTTTAATGCGGACATCTAAGCTCATCCAACTCAAGGAGTTTCGTTCTGCCCCAATTCACGAAGAGGTGTGAAGAGGAAACTTTTCAACCACACGGTTGATAATTCCTCCCTCGGAAGGTGAATCCGGCTGAAGTCCTTCCCCAAGGCAGCGAAAAAAGGCCAGAAGTTGGGCGACAATCACATACACGACCGGCGTCTCTTCGTCTCCGAGTTCACTCAGTCCCCGGCACTCGATGACCTCATCGCCCGCTCTAACCGCGGAATTCGGAATATTTTCTCCAACAATGACTTTGGACAATCCAAGTTTCTTCCGGTCCAATTCGCGCAATAAATCCAATTCATAAGCGCGTATCGTGGAATCGCACGATAAACTGCAAACGATGAGAGTGTCATCTTGCGCGTAGCTCATGGGGCCATGCCGAAATCCAAGGTACGTTTCGCAGAGTGTCGTGACGCGGCCCGACGTTAGCTCCAGCATCTTCAGCGCCGCTTCGCGCGACGCCGCGAAACGAGGCCCGCTGCCGAGAAATATCGCTCGGTGAAAATTTGATGCGGCAATCTTCGCCAGGATGTCGAAATAGGACCGGATCAGGTCCTTTGTTATTTGGCTTAATCTCTCGCACACTCTCCGGTATTCGTCTGGCCTTTCCAGCATTCCGATGAAGCGCGCCGCCAGCAGCAGGTTCGTAAAGCTGCTCGTCATGACCAAGCTCTTATCATGAGTTTCGGTGGGAAGCGTGGTGACATGCACTTTCTCATGGTTGCGCCACGCTCTAGCCAGACTCCCCTGCTCGTTGCACGTCACCACAACGTGCCGGTACTCAGGCTCTGTGTCCAGTAGCAATTCCAAGGCCCCGCTACTCTCGGGACTGTCACCGGATCTAGCCAAAGAAACGAGCAGACCAGGCCTTCCCAGAGGCAAAGCCTTTCCGCCATACATCAGTAATGATCCGCCGCTGATCGATTCTGTGTGGATCCCAAGCTCATTTTGAAGTGGGAGCCGCACGCATTCGGCGGCGTACTCTGAACTGCCGGATCCCGTAAGTGCCAGGCTTCGAATTCCCGCCACATCCTTTTTCAGGCTATCTCGAGACGCAATCATTCGATCGCAAGTTCGCAGCCACGTCCAAGGCTGCTGGCAGATCTCCTTAAGCGTGTGGAAATAGCCAAGCCGTTTTTGCTCCGTTTCCGCCCGGCCAAATAATTCGGCTGCCCGCGCTTGACCGTTTGTCAGCCCGTGTTCCCAGTCCGCCTGGTTCAACAAGGAGGCACTTTCCATGAGTTATTTTTTCCCTTTCTCGTTAGCACTAGTTCCTTCACCTCCGTCCAGGCTGAAGCTCAGGCGTAACGATGTCTAAAGGGCGATCCTCCGCATCTACAGAACCATGCCAAACGCCTCCGCCAAACGTGGTGATGTAAACCTTCTTTGGGTCTTCGGGATCCGGAATGACGCGATGTCCCCATTTGAAGTTAAAACCAGGTATTCGCACCCAGTTTTCGCCGCGGTCGTTTGATTTCCACGCAGAGGACTCAAACCCGGAAGTGTAGAGTTTTTTCGCGTCACGCGGGTCTATGGTGACATCGTAGATGTGGCGATCCCGATCAAGGACTCGCGTCCAGCTCTTTCCTGCATCCACCGACAAATAGATGCCGCCACCCTCCCCATGCTCTCCTTTGTCCCTCGCCCACGCCGCGAGATAGAGCCGATCCAGCGAATTGGGATCAACTGCCAAGCCGTTTGGAGCATTGCTTCCTTCGGGCATGGCTACGCGGCTCCAGTTTTCTGCTCCATCTGTGGACTTGTAAATTGCTCCGTCACCCTCCGTCCCTATGCTTCCGTCTTCTGAGCGGCGCGCGAGCAGCACGTAGAGTGTTCCTTTGCTATCCCTCACAATTCTCCAGGCAAACGGTTCCTTCTCAGCAATGCCGGCGTTTTTCAGCTTCCAACTCTTGCCACCGTCCGTGCTCTTGTATACTCCACGCCCGAAGGCGGCAACATAGAGCACGCGCGCGGTGGACGGACTCGTCGGGTCCAGAAGGATATGCGTCGCCGCGGTTTCCTCCATTCCGTCATTCGACTTCGTCCAAGTCCTTCCACCGTCATCGCTGCGGCATACACCGCCCCGATAACTCCCGATTCCTTTTCTTCTCCACATCTTCGGTCGCGGTAAATCATGGGTCCAGCTGTTCACACTCCAAGCCCGACCCTTTACTTCGGAATCAAACACCATCCAGTATGTCGTGTTCAACCATTCCTTCGGCACACCTCGCGTGGAACTAGTCCAGGACCGCCCGCCATCTTCGCTGCGGAAAAGACCAATGTCCGTCGCGGAAATAAACTGACGACGGTGATCAAACGGATCAAAGTGATAGCCATAGGCGGTTGTTACATCCAGCCCCGTTGAGACCCATCCGTTTTCACTGGATTTTCTTGAGTAAACCGCGAACCAGCTTGCGCCTCCGTCCGTCGTGCGCATGGTCCTTCCCAGATCCGTCTCGTAGCATAAGTTGGCATCCTGCTCCGCTACGGTAAGCGCCAAGGGGTTTTCTCCCCAATCCGATCCAAATCGTTCCGTGATCCATGCGTCATGGATATTCGTGGCAGGCCGGGCAGCGGGATTGCTGTCCTCCTTCCAAACCAGTTGCCAATTGCGCCCTGCATCGGTGGTCTTGGCAACCCCCAGCCATTTGATTCCACCTTCTTCCAGATCTCTGTAGGAAACATAGGCCGTGCCCGGATCGCGCAAGCTCGTCGCGATCGCTCGCATCTTTCCACCACTTTTACCCAAGCTGCCTTTTCGCCAAGTTGTTCCTTCATCATTTGTCACAAAGGCGGACTCATCGCCGATAACGTAAATCAACACCTTGCCATCCTTCCAGAATCCCGCGGAGGTATCTGTGAAAGTCTTTGCGGAGGGGCCCGATATTCTTTCCACACCGGACGATGTCTTTTTTGCTATAAAATTTGGACCGGCAAGGAGAAGGATACGCGCGTCGGTAGGCGAATGTGGATTGACCCACAATTTGTCGGTCAGCCCCGGGAGATCCCTCTCTCTTACCCAGTTTTCGCCCCCGTCCCGCGACGTAAAGAGGGCAAACGTGCTTTTTCTCCTATCGCCTGCGGCAACATAAAAAGTCCTGGAATCCGATGGATCGATTGCCATTGCAGTGATGCTGCCCAGGGGGTTCGGCTCCGCAATCAGATCTTCGTCCGAATGATCTGAACTCATTTTGATGCCCTTCACGGAAGACAGCTTTGGATAAATCAGGCTCCAAGACTCACCCTCGTTTTGGCTACGCCACAGACCATTTGATTGTGCATAAATCACTTTCCGGTCCAGCGGATCGAAAACGAAGAATTGAACGACTCCGCGCAGATTAAACATGCGCCAGGACTTGCCCGCATCATGGGTAATATAGGATCCCGTCATGTCGCAGCTAACCAGTACGGTGTTGGAGTCGTGAGGGCTGATTGTTGGATGGAACATCGCCCCGCCACCACCGGGACCAATGATCCTGAAATCACCCGGGCGAGAGTCACCACCATAAGCCAGCAGGATTGCAGCAACAGCAAGTCGAAGAAGGAACAAGACCATCTTTTTCTTTTCTTTGTTTTCGTTACTATTGTTTCGCTTTCTTTTTGGCAGAAAGTCTTTGCCTTGTCAATTCTTTTGAAAGGAGCTTAAATCTTGACTTGCAAGATCCTGGCGGCATTTTCGTAGTAAACCTTCTTTAGGATTCCGTCCGGCAATCCCAGGCCATAGATTCGCCAGCGTCCCTGAGGAGGTGTAGGTGCTGGTGCATAATCGAAGTATTCGTCTTCGGTTTCAAGAAAGCGGTAGTAAATCTCGTAAAGTTCATCCACGAAAACTTGCTGAGGCGTGTCCGTTCCATGGGGGACGGCATCCGTTCCAAAAAGAATTCGATCCTGGTATTTCTCGAAGAACTTTCTGGCCATACGCGGCTGGCGTCCCAGCTCCCCAATTCGCGCACCAAGCTCCACATGCATGTTGGGAAAGCGGTCCATGCATTCGCCAACGTAAGGAAGGTTCTCAGCGTCATTGCCCACATGAAGCACAATGAACTGGGTCTTGGGGTGGCGGGCCAACACGTGGTTGCGAGCTTCCAGCAATTCTGCGTTACTGGGAAAATCACCGCCGTAGAAAGACCAATCCGGATGGTTATTCAGTTCCTCGAAGCGTTCATTGAACCGATCAATGGGAAGGAAGAATGCCTCCGGATCCGAAACATGAATCGCAACCGGCATCCCCAGCGAGCCGGATGCCTCCCACATGGCGTCGAAACGTGGATCGTCAATTTTCACCAATGGCCCTTTCGAGATTCCATCCCGTAAATAGAGGCCTAGTGTCTTAAGAATTTTGAGTCCACGCGCGCCCGCCTGGTGCGCCCGAACAATCTCGTCAGCTTGAAATTTGCTGTACGCCGGTTGATTCGTGCGGTCCCACCATGGTTCCGTGAAGGTTATGAAGCGTTCAGGATAGGGCCGCTGATACTTGCGGATCGATTCATCGAGTCCCTTTCCAACTCCGCCCGTTAGGTTGACCATTATGCGGATGTTCTTTCGGTCCATTAGTGGCAGCAACGCGTCCACTGGTGCCAAGTACTTCATTTCTTCGCCTATCCCGACTCCGTTCTCTGTCCTGGCGGCAAAAGAAAGGTGCGTATGAATGTCTATGACCGGATAACGCGAGCGGGGCACCTTTGTCTCTGGGACGTGCAACATGCTGCGTGGTTGGAAGTCCGCGAGCTGCAACGGCTTCCCCGCACCTTCCGGCGGCATCGGTGACGTTATGGAGGCTCGAGGTAATCTGCTTGCGACGAGAGACATCCCAATACTTCCCAACCACCTTCTTCGGTCGATTCCGCTCATAAGTCCTCCAGTGTTATTCAATCGCGTCGTCACCGATTTCCTTTTTTTGTTTGCCTTCTTCTATATCGTTTACTTTCGCTTGTCAAAGTGGCATAAACCTCCGAGACTCGGCTTCTATTAAAGCGAACGGAAACTTACACGGCGGACATCGCTCCTAAGAAGGCCGGACCGGCCTCGCACTAAGGAAATCTTTTGATGGAACTTTGGAAAATGGGCGTTCTGACTGCCGCTCTCGCGGGGGCCGTATTCACGATGCTTCCCTTTTCGGGGCAGGGCAAGATCGCGAACATACCTCAGCATTCCTATGCTAGCGACATGAAACTCCAAGCAAAACGATCTCCGGTGGATTTCCTGCCGGACGGTGATCCGGATAAACCTTCATGGAAGCGTGCCGAGTCAGTGGAATTTGACACTGCCGCCTCCGGCAACTCCCACTTTCCCGAAATTTCAACGCGTGTCTCGTCCGTTTGGACCGCAAAGCATATCTACTTCCTTTTTTTGTGCCGCTACGACTCACTCAATGTTTACTCAGGAGAAGACCCAAAGGTAGAGCGATGGCAGCTTTGGGATCGTGATGTTGCCGAGGTTTTCCTGAACCCTCAGCCGGAGCGAGTGAATCACTACTATGAGTTTGAGGTGGCTCCCAATAACCAGTGGATCGATCTTGAAATCGACAAGACCAAAAACCCTTTTAACGATCCTTCTTGGAACTCTGGCTTCGAGCACGCCGCGCACATCGACGCCAAGAATCATATTTGGACTGCGGAAATGCGTATACCAGTCTCGTCGATGAATCTCAGCCCGATTCGGCCGGGCGCGGAATGGCGGGTGAATTTCTTTCGAGCGGCAGGAGAAGGCGGTGACGACCACCGCAAATTTCTGGCATGGAGCATCATTCCCGAAGGAAAGACATTTCACGTGCCAACTCGGTTTGGAATCTTACGGCTCGTGAATTAGTTGAGACTTTCTGATAGTCGACTGGCCTCAGTTCTGCCAAAATGCCGGACAAAGCATCTAGCCTTAATGAGACTAGTTCAGACTAGTCTTAATTAGACTAGTTTCAATGAACGTAGGCTCCCGCTGGCAGCAGATACTGGATTGGCCAGGTTTCCCGTTTCTGCTCCACGATTTCAGACCATTTCAAGACTCTTGCGTCCGAACTGGGCAAGAGTTTGATGCCGGGCAGCGTCTCCGCAATAGCGCTAGCGAGCGTATATCCATCACCCGGCGCGGTTACGGCTTCTGCTTTCGCACCAAACTTTTCATGAGCGAATCGGCCGGCGATTTCTGCGTCCTCAATCATCTGGAGAAAATACGGCCTGCCGGTCAAAAGAGAGTTGTACACGTGATTTGCCAGCACGCCTGAAATGGAATTCACATAAGCATGGTCAAAATCTAACGCACCCAATGCCGGATCATCGGGCGAGACGGCAGTATAGGACATTCGATTCTCACCGAGGCCCCGGAAATCAAACGAAACGATATCGTATCCCTCGTCTGCATATTTCTTGATTTCAGGCCAGTATGCCGCGCTTGCTTTGCCGTTTTCACTGAACCACACGAGGGCCTTTCGTTTGTCAGCAGCAGACTTGTGAATATACAGCAATGGCATTTCGAGCAGTTTGCTGTGGCGGAGCATGTAACGGTCAATCGAAACGTCGCCCGATTTCCAGTTCCCCGCGGCTTCCCAAGTAATTTCCTCTGGCCCGGCCGGGACGCCGGTATACCTGCTGACCTGCCAGTCCTTCACTCCACCGTATTTGTCATCGTAGTATTGCTTCGCTAGGCTGCGTAGCGATCTGGACTTGTGCTCGTCGTAATATTCCTGGATCACCGACATCAAGGATTTTGCGCCGCTGTAGTCGAGCATGACCTGCCCTGTTTCAGTGCATTGCAGCGCTTTGCCCGCAAGCTCCTTTGCTTGTGGAAGTCCATGCCGTACCGGCATTTGATTGAAGTGGTCGAGGAAATCGAGTGCGGCTTCCTGATTGTCCACTGAGAATTGATGCGCGTGGTAGCCTTCGGCCAGCGCAATACGGTCTCCATGGGCGAAACGTTCGTACAGCCTTCGCACTTCGCGAACGCTTTTACGCGTGCCTTCAATGGGGAAAAAATCGAGTACCGCGGCGGCCACCAATACCGGCCGGGGATACATCATCAGCAGCAGCCCGGGATGGTCCACACCGTTTGAAATCATGCCAAACAAATCTTGTTCGGGATCGCTGTCCGGATCGGCAAAGATGCGGTTAGAAATCCTCATCGGCAGCGCGCTGATATAGCACGAAGGCACGGCCACTTTAATGCGTTGATCGAGCGCGGCAATCAAGGCAGTCTGAGTGCCGCCGCCGCTCGTGCCGGTGATGCTGATTCGCTCACCGTCTACCTCTGGCCGGGTGAGCAGATAATCGACTGCGCGAATCCCATCCCATATTTCCCATCTGGCAAGATTCGCCCCGGCCAAATAGGCCAGATTCCCCATCAGCGCATGTTCGCCACAAATCAGGTTGTAGCGACTCCTACCCGCTGCCGCATCCCAGAACTGGCTGCGTTCGCCTTGCCCAACGGGATCCCACGAAATCACAACGTACCCTCGCCCCACCAATCGTTGACTAAGCTCTTGATAGTGGAATTTTCCGTCGGCCGCGTGCCCCGCGGGCACCAGCACCGCAGGATGTTTCCTGGAATGATCATCCGGCACGTAAACAAGAGCAGTTACATAGACGCCTGGCAGACTCTGGAAGATTAGCTTTTCAATGGTGAATCCATCCATTTGAATCCGGCCTGTGACTCGTGCACGCAGATCTGTTTTTACTTCCGGCAATCCTCCAATCATTTGCAAGAGCTTCTGCCGCAGTTCGCTCTGCGTCTTCAGCAATTCTCGCTCGTTATGGATGGCGTCCCAGGCTTTTATCCGATCGTTGTCTTCGCTCCACGCTTGCTCTGCCTGGAATTGCAGGAAAGGTGTTATTCGCGGCCCCGGCGGCAAAGGCTGTTCACGAACAAGGAAGGCTTGCGGCGGTGGCGTATCGTCCGCGGCCAGCGAGCACAGCGCAATTGTTCCAGCCAACACCGCAAAGACGCAAGGCCGAGTCATTCTTAAATGTTTCACCGCGTTTTAACCGTGAGCGATCCCATGGCGTACCAGCCGTCGTCTTGCCGGCCTTCAATGGCAAAACGAATCGCCGGTTGTTCCGTCCTGGGGTCCAGCATCGCAACGCGGAAATCGTAAGGACCTTCCGTCAAATTTTCTGGAACGTACAAAGTGCCATCGAATACCGCATCTCCGGGAAGCCATTTCCGCACGTCAACGGGAATTCGAATGATGGTCGCTGTCTTGGTAGATCGCAGTTCCACCGCCAGCAAGAAATCCCTGTAAATGGGAGCGACTCCCGCGTTCAGCCACCACATATGAAGCGGCATCATCGACCCGGCTTCAACTGTCTTCGGGTATTCCAGGCGCCGCAAAATAAAACGGTATCCCATCTTCTTCTGAAAGTTCTCGAATTGACTTTTCCATTCAGACGGAATCGGTGACGACTTTATGTTCACGGAGGTCACATGCCAGCGCAGTGCCTGATCGAGAATGTAGTCGACGTCGTAGCCCCTCTCCTTCCAACCCGCCACTGTAAAACAGACTTCCAGCGAGACTGGCTTGTGTTGCCAAACGTCCTGAATTCCCGCCCGCACCACTTGTTGCGGGTAAATCTCCAGCATCTCCGCCGGAAAGTAAGGATTCGTAGAACTTGTCCGCATGTCCCCCAAACAATCCAGTCTCCATCCCGCGCCGTGCGCCGTGCCATACGTGAGGGCTTGTTGCTCGTCAAAATTCATCAGCAGCGGCGTGCGTTGAAACGTATCTAGCCAAATATCAATAAGTTCTTTCTGATAAGCAAATGCCGGCATGTACGGACTCCAGCCCTCTCCCCAATAGCCCACTGACGAAATATCTACGCTATCCAGATAGGGGTTCCCGTCGTAACGTTTCCCCGCTTCAGCCACAAGCTCGCCCCAGTATTTGAGAAATAGCGGATCGCTAAAATCCGGCTGCCAGATTTCCCCGTCTTTGTCTGTCGCCTTGTTGGCACGTCGAGCGCCCGAGTTGCGATACCAGACAGGGAGCGAATCCTGGTTCGAGTACGGCATTAAGCGAATGGCAAGAGTTTGCCCGTGTGCTCTCGCCTCCTCCAGGGCGAGATCCACAATCTCCCAATGGAACTTGCCGGGTTCCGTCTCAAGGACGTTCCAATACCAGCGGCAATACGAGATAGAAGTATCAGGAAAATCCGGCTTTGTCGGCGCTTGCGGAAGCTTCGCAACTGGCCCCACTTCGGACCACTTCAAAGGAGGATTTGGCTCTTGCCCATTAAATCTCTGGAATGTAGTAATGCCCATGCCAGGATTCACAAGCACGTCGTGGATTTCTTTTGGGCGAACCACAACGACATTTAATTGCGCAAATCCCAGGCCACCGGTCGCGAGCAGTAGTAGCGTTCCGAAGCAACAATTTCTCCCGATCGATCGTGCTCTGCCCCTGCATAATCTGAATCTCGTCGGTGACCGCAACATCTTTGAGTTCTCCATTCTCAGCAAGCCGTTGGGACAATGTTTCCTCTAACGAGAGGCATCCTCAATTTACGCTAGCCCGATTCTCTAGTCTGGTAGCGCAAATGCCGCCAGCGCATCGGACACTTTCCCTCTGAAATAACCGCCTCCTCCAGCGGCAATTACGACGAACTGCCTGCCGGACTTTTTGCCCATGTATGTGATTGGCGTGGCGTGCGCACTTGCTTCCAGCTCGCCGGCCCACAGTTGCTCTCCCGTTCGCGCATCGAACGCGCGAAAACGGCTATCGATGGTCGCCCCGATAAATACCACTCCGCCATCCGTCACGATCGTGCCACCAAGGTTAGGCGTGCCAGTTTTCCCCTTCGGCTCATCTACAGCTCCAAGTGGAACCTTCCAAACAATCTCCCCTGTATTTACGTCCACGGCATTGAGAGTCCCCCAAGGCGGTTTCTGGCATGGCCATTGGTGCTCGTCCCAGTAGCGAGCATACTCTCCTTCTTTAGAGCCTCTCCGGTATCGAACCGGCGCGTCAGCAGCCTGCGGCTTCATTTCTCCAACGGCGCCCAATTCATTTACATTCACAAACAAGCGGCCGGAAGCGCTGTCAAAAGAAGCTCCGGACCAATTTGCCCCGCCCAGCGTGCCTGGTACCACTAATGTCATCTTGCGGCCGTAGGGTGTGTACATTCCGTGGCTTTCGAGCGAATGAAACAGTTGCGCGCAATAACGGTTGGATTCCGGCGTAACTGTGCTGATGTCGCTTTCGCTGAAAGACTGTCGAACAAGGGGCGGAGGCTTGACCGGAAAAGGCTGTGTCGGTGAGGTGGTTTCGCCTGGCACGTTGCTCTTCGGAACCGGCCGTTCTTCTACCGGAAATAGCGGTTTGCCCGTAAGCCTGTCCAGGATAAACACAAATCCCATCTTCGTTAGCTGTGCAACCGCAGGAACATCATGGCCATCGCGCCGCACCGTGATCAGCACCGGCTGTGCAGGCATGTCGTAATCCCAGATATCGTGGTGCACTATCTGGTAGTACCAGACGAGTTTGCCGGTTGCCGCTTCAAGCGCCACCAAACAGTTGCTGAACAGATCCATGCCCTTGCGGTCTGCGCCGTAGAAATCATACGAAGCCGAACCAATGGGAAGAAAAATCAAACCGCGCTCAACGTCCACACTCATAATGGACCAGACATTCACGCCGGTGCGCTGCTTCCATGCATCTCCCTCCCAGCTCTCGTGTCCCAGTTCTCCGGTCCGAGGAATGGTATGAAAAGTCCATACAAGTTTGCCCGAGCGAACGTCAAATGCGCGCACGTCGCCACTCGGTCCTTTCGCGGGGTACTCGGGAACCGCCGCTCCTGTAATGACCAGATCCTGATAGATGGCGGGAGGCGACGTCACCGAATATTCCGCTCGTGGATAAGCATCCGCGACCCCTGCGCGCAGATCAACCGTGCCGTCTTTTGCAAATTCCCGGCAAGGTTTTCCGGTTTTCGCATCTAGGGCGATCAGGCGCGCATCGAAAGTGCCGTACAGAATTCGGCCTTCTCCTCCTGTCTTACTCTGCCAGTAGGCCACGCCACGGTGTTGGAAAAACTGGCGAGGCCCGGTGCGCCCCGCTTGCGGATCGAACTGCCAGACCTCCTGACCAGTCTCCGCGTCTAAAGCAATCACACGATTGGAAGGCGTGGAGAAGTAAAGCACTCCGTCAATCACGATTGGCGTGGATTCAAATGGCGCAATATTATGCCGATCCGTTTCGTTGCCTCCGCGGTCCACTTCTCCCATGTGATATGTCCACACTCGCTTCAAGTTCTTAACGTTTTGACGATTGATCTGTTTGAGTGGCGAATACCGCGTTCCGCTGGCATCACCGCCATAGAATCGCCATTCTTGCGCGGACATGGTTAGCGCGAGCGGCAGTAGGAGGAGGATTCGACTTATCGCAGTTGCGCCTAACAAGCCCAAGTATTTCAGCGTAGGTATTCGAGAGACTGCGTGGTAATCCATGACTGCGTTTCAGATACTTTGTTTTTGTAGTGCTGTCAAGCGGCATCGGCCGGGGGTGAATCTAGCGCAATCCGTTTATTAGGGAGGTCCCGCGGTTTACCGAGCGCAATCGAAGGGCGAAATACAGAGAGTAGTGACGTGAGATTCCGGCTCCTGTCGGGAGGAACGCCAACTCAGAGAATTGGTCGGGGCGAATGGATTTGAACCATCGACCTCCTGGTCCCGAACCAGGCGCGCTAGCCAGGCTGCGCTACGCCCCGACCGTCAAGCGGAATTGTCCGCCTCACACTTCGCATCCAGATTAGCACAGCTCTCCACCCACAGCTATACGAGCCTTGTCCCATGCCTCGGGCGTGGTGTTCTCTTTGCGCAAAGCCTGCGGTTCGCCGGTTGATCACTTGAAGACCGTACTTTCAATTGACGGCTCCCAACTTACTCACTATTCTTAGCGGACATGGCGCGCTCGCGCATAATCCTCGCCGCAATTTTGTCTTGTTCTCTGCCGTAAACATCTCTTTCTCGCGCTTCCTCTTCTTCCCTCGGCGCGATTGTTTACGCCGACCGCGCTCATCTCGGCGCGGGAAATGCTTCCGCAGGTACGACCATTTTCCCAGGCGACAAGTTGCGCACCGAAACAGGCGGCAGCCTCCAAATCCGCGCTGGCGCGGCGCGTCTCTTGCTCTCCGGCTCCAGCAGCGCCACTTTAACTCTGGAAATCGACCGTCCCGCCGCCATCCTCACCACTGGCTCCGCCGTTTTCTCCACCGCGAATTCCAAGGCCTTTACCTTCCATGTCGCCGCGGCAGTAATTCGCCCCAGCACCGACCTGCCCACCATCGGACAAGTCATGGTCCTGAATCCCAAGGAATTCCTGGTCAAGAGCGTTCGCGGCTCGTTGCGCATCGCCGTCGAGGACGACGTGCGCGAGATTCCCGAAGGCGTCGCCTATCGCGTCGTTCTCGACCCCACTGCGGCGGAACCAGAGCCGCAAGGACCGCGCGGCGCAGGCGCCAAGGACCACAAGTGGCCTATCAAGAAGCCCAAATTCATCTGGATACCCATCTCACTCGCCATCATCGGCACCGTTTGGGCCGTCCACGAAGCTCTCGAAAGCCCCGACCGTCCTTAACTGCATTTCCGCGCATCGCCCTCCTTATGAGGAAAATGAGGATGCCTGCCTCATGTAAATGAATTTGCCAAACTCTTTGAGGCATCCTCCATAATCTTGCAAAAAAAACGCCGGAGAGCTTTTGCTCCCCGGCGGCGGTTTTTGTGACGGCGGGTTTATCCCGCAGCATGTAGTCTTGCGATTAGAACTCGTAGCGCAACGCGAACTGCATCACGCGTGGATTGGTGAGCAATCCCGTGTAATTGCCGAAAGTGGAAGAAATGTCCAATTCCGGCGGGTTGGATTGCACATCGAAGCGCGTCGAGTTGGTCACGTTGAAGACCTCCCATCGAAGCTGGAGGCTCTGCTTCTCCGCCCAGGGCATACGCCAACGCTTAGCCAAGCCCGCGTCGATGTTGAAGAAGCCATCGCCGCGAATCTGGTTGCGGGCACCTGAATCACCGGGGAAAGGCGCGGTGAAGGAGCTGAGGGCAGCAGGTCCATTCTTGAACATGTTGACTGTTCCGTCGGAATTCTTGAAAGCACCGGTTTGAACCGGCCCGGTCAGGAACGCATTGCCGCCGAGCTGCCAGTTGGTCGGCCAGTTGAATCCGCCAGAGACGTTTACCGGCAAACCGCTCGTCAAGCGAAATAGTCCCGAAAGCTGCCAGCCGCCAATAACGGCATCCAGGAAGCCGTGGGCATTCCCGGCGAAAGGCTTGCCTTTGCCGAACGGCAGCTCCGCAATCCAGTTGGCGTTGAACTGGTGCTTCGCGTCAAAATCGGAAACCGCACGCATCGCGTTTGGATCCCAGGAGTTGATGATTTGGCCACCCAAGCCGCTCCAGGCGCCAATGCGCGTCGCGTCGGATGAAATATCAATGGATTTCGAGAAGGTATAGTTGAAGTCGAACTGCACGCCGTGCGACATCGGGTGGCGGAAATTGACTTGCATCGCATGATAGTTGGCGTTGGTATTCGAGCGCCACGCATAGAGCGACGAGTATTGCGCGTTAAAAAATGTGTTCGGCCCGCCCGACGCAAAGAAGCGGGGGTTGCACGGAGGATTGGGCGGAGTAGGCGGCGTCACGGGGACACCGCAGTTCGGGACGTTGTTAAAATCCCGGATGCCCGAGTAGTCCAAAACGAATAGTGCCGTGGTTTCATTCAAACTGAAGCCGCAGAACAAATCGTAGGCAGCCACAAGGGGATCGGTCGTTCCCTTGGCTATGTGGTTGCCGCTCGAGTTTAGCGAAGTGCAACGGCTGATGCGGTAAGCCCCCCCCTGCCCTCCGTTCCCTGCATTGGGTCCCTCCAGCGGCTGGAGCACGTCCGCCCAATACTGCTTGACGTTTGCCGGCACCATCGAGTCCGTGAAGCTATCCGAGGGCAAACCCGCCCGGTAGACTTTTGCCAGGGCAGTGGTGGCTTTGAAGTAATCCAGGCCCGACTTCTTATCGAAGAGGTCGAGCGGCATGGCCAAGTCTGATTGTGCCCAGAGCCAATGCGACATCCGTCCGACGTAGGAGACCTCCAGATTGAACCCCTTTGGCAGTTGGCGCCCGACCGAAAAATCAAAGGTGTAAGAATACGGGGTCTTGATTCTATTGTCCAAGCCCCAGGTGATGGCGAATCCCCCGGTGTCCAGGGTATTCGGGAACGTCTGCGGGAATTGTCCCGGAGGCGCCGGAAGCAGGATCTGCTGCGGAGGAGCACCGCCGCACCCAAGGTCTGTGCTCGGTATAGCGTGCATGTCCGTCAAGCGGGGCGCGCAGTCGCCGCTCTCAATGCCAGCTGGATTGCTCAGGCCCGTGGACAAGCCGAACGAACCCGCAGAGTCAAAGGTTTGCAGAAGGCCCGAACCGTTGCGGTCATACACAACGGCAGCACCCGCCCGGATCACAGTCTTGTCGCCCTCGCCAAAGAGAGATTTGAGAAGACCCGAGTGCGGCTGCGGAGTCCATGCAAGGGCCAAGCGCGGACCCAGGTCTTTCTTATTCCACTTGTAGAAGCCAGGTTTTCCTCCATTCGCCGGACCCGCAAGCTCAAACGAGACCAGGGGATCCTGATTCGACGGAATGCCCTGCAACATGTTTTGATGACGCTGGTCGAACCACTTTCCCAAGTCAAGTCCCGTGCAAGTAGAACCTTGTAGCTGGCAAGGCGCTACCTGGAGCCCGTTGGTTTCCCACGGCGGTGAGGTAAGGGAGTACCGCAGCCCAAAAGTGACCGTCAGATTCGGCCTGAACTTCAACGAATCTTGCGCGTACATTTCGTACGAATCCACGGCAAAGTGCCGGGTCACCGGAGCACCCTGAGACAGCACGCTGCCATTCTTCAGGTAGTTATAGGTAGCGTCATCCTCCGTAACCATCCCGAGAAGCGCGATGAGTGGAAAGTCATAGGAGTTGGCGAAGCTACCGTCGACACCAGGAAATCCGGAAACACTTGGATCAAAAGCCGCTCCGGTCCCCGCAAAGCCCGACACATCCAGCCATGATGCGTTGGTTACACCGTCGCTGAAGGAGTTCAGCGTGCTGACGCGTGGATTGCGGAAGCGTGAGATCGCGCCACCGAATTGCAGCGTGTGCTTCCCTCGAGTCCAGGAAAGATCATCCGAAAAATTGTGGCTGGGAACCTGAAACGACTGCGACCGCGTCACACCCTGTGTGATTCCACGCATGATGATGTAGGTCTGGTCGGAGTCGCCTGAGTTCCCAATACTCTCGCGGATAAATCCATACCGGAAGTTATTGACGACTCGGTTCGTTATCACCGAAGAGTAGTTGGCGATGAGCCCCCTGCTGTAGTCCAAGAGCGTACGCCTTGCATTGGTGTAGTTGAACAAGCTACCCGCGGGGGAGGAAGGCAAGTACTGGTCCTGAGGATTGGCCTCGTTGGCCAGCGCACCACTCAAAGAAAGACGCTGCTTGGCATCCTTGGTAACGTTGTAATCCAACTTTCCAATGTACCAGTTCTTAGCATCGGAGAGCGGCGAGCTGAAGCGAAATCCCGAATAATTGAATCCGTCACCCACAGAAGCATCGTTGGGATGCGGAAAAGTATTGAAGTAGGCCATTGATACGTTATTCGCACCGATACCCAACGGATCCATCTGCTTTATTTCGTTGGGCCCCAATACCTGGTTACCGGGTGTTGCTGTATAGGTCTTTCCACTGACTCCAGATACTGTATTCCCCGGGCAGGTCTTGGTATCCGGACTCCCGTCTGGAAGTGTCTGGCACAGGTACTGAACGACGCCATCGCGAAGTGAATCGGTGGGAATTGTGCGCACGGCACTGCCCGCTTCCGCACGGCGCGTACCTTCGAAGTTCAAGAAGAAATAGAAGCGGTCCTTCAGAATGGGCCCCCCCACGGAGGTGCCGAAGACGTTGCGGATGATCTTCGGAGGGACGTTTGGGCTGCCAGATTGTAATTCCGCCGACTTCACGAAGTAGTCGTTCGCGCTCGTGTACGTATTGCGGTGGTACTCGTAGGCCGATCCATGAAAATTGTTGGTTCCGCTCTTTGTAACGAGAGCGACCTGCGCGCCGGAGGAGCCCCCCTGGTCGGCATTGTAATTGGTGGTCGTAACGCGAAACTCTTGGACGGAGTCCAGTGTAACGGGCAGCACAGACTTGAAGGCGTGCCCTCCAGAATCATTGACTGCCATTCCATCCAAACTGATGTTGCTCTGGTCGCTCCGCGCGCCGTTGACCGCGCCATTCCTGGTGTCAATATCTACGTTGATGTCCGCGCGGTTCCCTGTATACAGCACGCCAGCTTGCAAGCTCAGTAAGTCGGGCACGTTACGCCCTTCCATTGGAAGCTCTTTTACTTGGTTCTCGTTGAAGGCGATGCCCAGCGAGGAATCCGTGGTGTTCAGGGTCACCGCTTGCGCGGAAACTTCCACAACTTCCGACGACGATCCAATCTCCAGAGTCACGTTGATCGTCGCCGGTGAATTGACGAGCAGTTGGATGTTCTTATTCTCGAACTTGCGGAAATTAGCCATCTCCACGGTTAGGGCATAACTGGCTGGAGGCAGGGCAAGAAATTCGTACTCGCCGGCCTGATTGGTCTGCGTCGCGCGCCCGAGAGCTTGGACGGCGCTGCTGAGCGTGACCCTTGCCCCAACAACGGCAGCGCCGGTTTTGTCCGTCACGACGCCGCGAATCGACGTGGTCCCTACTTGAGCCCAGGTGCACGTTACTGATAGCAGAAATACAACAAGGCTCACCGAAAGATTGCGCTTGATTGAAAACGACTTCATAGACTACTCCTTTCGCGCACCTGGTGGAGTTTCAGAGCGTTCATGAGTGGAACGTGCCGGGCGATTCCGAAAACACTTCTGAGCACTCGCGAGGCGAGATCATAAACGAGTTGTAAGTTTTCCCCGGGCAACCTTAACCACCGCTCGACACAAACTACCGTTGAGCTAGCTTTTAGACCAGGATGCCGAGGATGTCAAGTCAAGTTGTTTCGATTCCATCCAGCGTTTTTTACGCGCCGCCGCAGCTCGAATCGGATTCCGGCCTTCAAGCCGGGGGAATCGGGCAGTTCTGCGCTCCGCTTCCGGGGCGATTCCATGCCTCTTGCCGCCTTCGGCCCGCTCTCCACCTCTACCCTTTGACATTTTCTTGTTTGAGCGCATACTTTTTGTTAGGGAAGATAGCGTTTATCCTTCCAGCATCTTTTCCCCCGCGAACTTGGATCGGATTTCTCTGGCTTCTCTTCTGCCCTAACACGTTTTTTTTCCTACGATTGCGCACTCTTTTGCAATAATGCGCGCTTCTGCGGAAATTCGGCCCTTTAGAATCAAGCATTTACGCACTCTTTGGCGCGACCACAACAGCAAACCTTTTGAAATCAGATAGATCCGCACTCTTTGCGAAAAACAGGGGGGTGGGGGGGTACGCCTTCGTCAAAATCTAAGTGGACCCTTGAGGTTTCGGCAAAATGCGGCGGTCGCCGGCCTAACTTATAGAAATCAATTGAGATGCAGGAGTTTAGCCTCAGTGATGGCGGGAATCGCCCGAATCGGCTCGAGAATGGCAGACGACACTTTCCCGTCCACTCGCACAAGCGAGACAGCGTCCGCGCCGCGTTGCGCCTCCCGGCGTCCAAGAGCAAACGTAGCGATATTGACTCCGAGTTTGCCCAGCGTCGTTCCGATCTGGCCGATGACTCCGGGCTCGTCACGGTTCCGTAAATAAAGAATCGTCCCTTCGAGCTGCGCTTCCAGCGGAATCCCTTCGATCTGCAGCACACGCGGCGAACCGTCATGGAGCACCGTTCCTTCCGCCGTAAAACCTGGCGCCGCTCCGGTTTTTTCGGGGAGAGCTGAGACCTCCAGAGTGTTTGGAAAACCATGCTCGCGCCTGTGAGTCTCTTCTTCCACCGTCAGGCCCCTTGCTGCAGCGACTGCTGGGGCATTGACAACGTTCACCTTTTCGTCCAGCACGGCGTTAAGCACACCCGCAAGCACGGCGCTGCGAAGCAGATGCGTGCCTACTTCCGACACCTCGCCCGCATACCGAATGCGAATCCGCGCTGGCCGGTTCTCTGCCGCCTGAGAAACCAGCGACCCAAGGCGCTCCGCCAATTCCAGATACGGCCGCACGCGCCGGTATTGGTCCGGCGAAAGCGCCGGCAGGTTCACGGCGTTGCGAATCACTCCTTCCACAAGGTAGTCCCGGATCTGCAGTGCAACCTGTGTGCCCAGCTCTTCTTGCGCCTCCGCCGTGGAGCCTGCTACGTGCGGCGTGGTGATTACGTTCGGAAGCCCGATCAGCGGACAATTTTTCGGCGGCTCTTCCGCAAAAACATCCAGTGCCGCTCCCGCGACGTGGCCGCTCTTGATCGCCGCCGCCAGATCCGCCTCGTTGATCAGCTCTCCGCGCGCCGCATTGATAATGCGCACGCCCTTTTTCATTTTCGCAATGGACGCGGCGTTGATCATGTCCCGCGTCTGCGGGCTTACGGCCGTGTGCAGCGAGATAAAATCACATTCCGCCAGAAGTTGATCGAGCGGAACGAGTTCCACGGACAGTTCCCGCGCTGCCGCTTCGCTGATAAAGGGATCATAGGCGACAACGCGCATATCGAACGCTTCCGCCCGCGAGGCCACCTCGCTGCCGATGCGGCCAAGACCGACGAGACCCAAAGTCTTGCCTCGCACTTCGGCGCCCGAGGACGATTTTTCCCAGCGGCCTTCGCGCATGGCCGCATCAAATCTTGGAAGCTGGCGAACCAATGCCAGCAGCAGCGCAAACGTGTGCTCGGCAACACTGACGGAACTTCCTCCAGGTGTGCTCATGACCAGCACGCCGCGCTTCGTGGCTTCATCCAAATCAATGTTGTCCACGCCAACGCCTGCGCGGCCCACGGCGCGCAATTTTTTCGCACGGTCCAGCAATTCCGCCGTGACCTTCGTCGCGCTGCGCACAACCAGCGCATCCGCATCGGCGATCTCCGCGTTCAGTGAATCTTTCGTCGTCACCACAACGTTCCAGCCCGGCTGCTCTTTCAGCAGTTTCACGCCCCGATCGCTGATCTTGTCCGCTACGATGACTTTCATTTATCCCTTTCTGATCCCGATTCCAATCAGCCTGACGCGCCAAGAAGCGCGATTTTTGTGCACCGGAGAAGAGTTCAAAAGTAGCGAGCCCCGCCTTTAGTGTCAAATCATCGAGACAAAAGAAAAGAGGGCCGGTGCTTAGCGCCGGCCCTCTTCAAGCGTGTCTTGAACTGTGTAGTCTACTTCCCGATGACAAAAATTATCGGAGGGAGCTGCGTATTTTGCATGTAGACCAATCTGCTTGGTGAAATCAAGATGGTGGTCGTCGTGCCACCTCCGATGTTGCCCGTCCCATCCGGTGCGAACGCGAACGTGTAGTTGAACGTACTATTGGGGACGAGAACGCCGTTGCCCTCGTTCGCCTGGTCCGATGTGACGGCGACCGTTGCCGTAGAGCTGTCTGCGGTGAGTGTGCCGGTTTCCACCAGGCCGAAAGGACTTACCGGGGTCTCGGTGCCAAAGAAATAGGCTCCGGAAAAAGAGGCGTTGCTGAACGGGCCGCCGGTTTGTTGTTCAAACTTCCCGATCTCCGAGAACGGCCCCGTGCCCACGACGAATCCTTGATTCTGCGCGGTGAGGTAGAGCACGGGTGGCGGATTGAGACCCACACTGCTCAGTGTCACGCGCCCATTCGGCGCCACGGAGTAAGTTCCAGTGGTAACGGTTTGCGTGGTGAAGACGCCTTCGATGTTTTGAAATATGTGGAATGAGGTCAGATTCCCCGTTCCGTCCGCGCTTGCCAATGCAAGCACCGAGTCATGCCCCATATTGCTGGAATCGCCCGAGAGATGAAAGACCGCGGTGCCGTTCAGGGATAAAGTTGTAAATGCTGCGGCTGATCGCTGCGCCTCGCCGCTGAAAATCGGAGCGACAGCAAGGCTATCCGTGGTTACAAAAAAGGCGTCCGAGCTGTTGATCATATACATGGCGAGATGATTGGCGCTGGTGGTGATGCCTACGGACAAAGTCCCACGGCTGTTCGGTCCGACGCTGTAGCTGCCGCTGGTTATCGGCGTGTCAGTGCTCAAAGTGCCGCCTGCATCAGAATCGAAAGCACCGCCGGTGCCGGTAATGGCGCCGAGTCCGTTGGTGGTAAAGGTGCCCGCAACCGCGAAACGAACGCCTCCGTTGTCCTGCCCGTAAAAGCCAAAGGCATAAGGGCCCGAGAATTGGGTATCCGAGAACGAAGTAGGATCTTGCAAGCGGATCTCGCCAACGGCCACACGCGTTCCCATGCCCGTGGCGTCGTCAAATTCCTCAATCCAGCCTTTGTTGGCAATTCCTGGAGTGCCGGTGATGGAACCCAAAGCGAAACGGAATGTAGTTGTCGTCCCAGCAGAATTGACCACTGTCATGCACCCGCGATTATCGGAGCCGACCGAATAGGAGCTCCCCGCCGAGAGGATGGTCAAGTTCGTCTGTGGACCCGAAGATCTATTGATGTCTTCCAGGCCGACGGTTTTCGCGATGTTTCCAGCGCCGTCGGCGTCAAAGCTGCCGGCGATGCCTACTGGTCCATTAGCGTCGAAGCCTTGCAAGAGGAAGGCGTACTGGCCTTTCAGCAGAGCTTCGTTCCCTGTGCCACACGGTCCCGTAACAGTGACTAGCGCCGAAGCAGACTTTGTGATATCGGCCACCGCGGTCGCGACGATCGTTACACCAGCCGGGGCGGGCATACTGGCAGGGGCAGTGTAAGTTACGGCAGTACCGCTCCAAGTGCTGGCCGAAGAAAGAGTGCCGCATGTGGGCGAGCAGTTTGATCCGTTCTGCATAAGGGACCAGGAAACGCCGCTATTGCTGGCATCGTTGGAGACTGTTGCCGTGAACTGCTGTGTTGTTCCGAGCAAGACATTCGCCGTAGTTGGCGACACAGAGACAGAAATGGGCGGTGTCACGGTCACCGTGGCGGCTGCAGATTTCGTTGAATCGGCCACGGACGTTGCAGTTAGCGTCACCTGAGCGGGGGTCGGCACACTAGCCGGCGCGGTGTAGGTTGTGGATACTCCGCTCGCTGTATTTGCCGGATTGATCGTGCCGCACGAAGGCGAGCATGCCGTCCCGCTCTGCGTAAGAGTCCAGGAAACGCCTTTGTTGCTCAAGTCATTTGTCACTGTCGCCGTGAATGGTTGGGTTTTGTTCACATTGACGCTGGTGGTCGTCGGCGCGACGGAGACTGTCACCCCTTTGATGGCTGCTGTAGCGGTGGCCGAAACGGTGGTCTCGGCTACGGAAGTGGCCACGATGGTCACATCCGCGTTCACTGGAACACTTCCAGGTGCCGTGTACGTTGCCGCGGTCCCGCTAGGAGTCGTTGCCGGCGCAATCGTCCCGCAACCCGGTGAGCACCCTGTCCCACTCTGTGTCAGCGTCCAACTCACTCCCTTATTGCCCGCATCGTTCGTTACCGTCGCTGTGAATTGCTGCGTTCCTGTCACTGGCACATTGGCAGTCGCCGGTGAGACGGAAACGGCAATGGGAGGCGTGATGGTCATTGTGGCGGCTGCGGATTTTGTCGTGTCCGCTACCGAGACCGCAGTTACCGTTACCTGCGCCGGCGTTGGCACCGCGGACGGTGCTGTATAGGTTGTAGCCGCGCCGCTCGCTGTGTTTACCGGGTTAATCGTTCCGCAACCCGGCGAGCACGGTGTCCCGCTCTGCGTCAGTGTCCAATTCACGCCCTTATTGCCCGCATCATTCGTCACTGTCGCCGTGAATTGCTGAGTTTTGTTTACGTTGGCGCTGGCCGTCGTCGGTAAGACGGAGACAGCAATGGCAGGCGTGACGGCTACTGAGGCTGTCGCCGATACCGTTGTATTGGCCACCGATGTCGCGACGACCGTCACATTCGGATTCGCGGGCGCCGTTGCCGGTGCCGTATAGCTGGCAGGACTGCCGCTCGCAGTAGTTGCCGGTGCAATCGTGCCACAATTGGGCGAGCACACTGCTCCCCCTTGCGTCAGCGTCCAACTCACGCCCTTGTTGCTAGGATCATTTGTTACTGTCGCCGTGAATTGCTGGGTCGTGTTCGCAGTGACACTGGCGGTTGCCGGAGAAACGGAAACAGCAATAGGAACCGTGACAGTCACTGTGGCCACCGCGGACTTTGTCGTGTCCGCCGCCGAGATCGCAGTAACTGTCACTTGCGCCGGGCTTGGCACCGCGGATGGGGCGGTATAAGTCATGGCCACACCGCTCGCGGTGCTTGCCGGACTCATTGTTCCGCAGCCCGGCGAGCAGGGCGTCCCGCTCTGCGTCAGTGTCCAATTCGCTCCCTTGTTGCTCGGATCATTCGTCACCGTCGCTGTGAATTGCTGCGTCTTCGTCACATCGACATTAGCGGTCGTCGGGGAAACCGACACGGCAATAGGAGGCGTGACCGTGGCTGTGGCCGTCGCGGACTTTGTGGCGTCCGCTGCCGATGTTGCCACCACACTCACATTCGGATTCGCTGGCACTGTTCCCGGCGCCGTGTATGTCGCCGCGTTCCCGCTGGAAGTTGTTGCCGGCGCAATGGTCCCGCAACCCGGTGAGCATAATGTCCCACTCTGCGTCAGCGTCCAATTCACGCCCTTGTTACTCGGATCGTTCGTCACCGTCGCCGTAAATTGCTGCGTTGCGTTCACCGTGACGTTCGCCGTCGGCGGCGAAACCGAGGCAGCAATGGGGGGCATGACGGTCACTGTGGCCGTCGCGGACTTTGTGGTGTCTGCTACTGAGATCGCATTAATCGTTACCTGGGCGGGGCTTGGTACCGCAGACGGCGCCGTGTAGGTTGTGGCTGCGCCGCTTGGCGTGCTTGCAGGAGTAATCGTTCCGCATCCCGGCGAGCACGGTATCCCGCTCTGCGTCAGCGTCCAATTCACGCCCTTGTTGCTCGGATCATTCGTCACCGTCGCGGTGAACTGCTGCGTGGCGTTCACGCTGACACTCGCGCTCGATGGGGAAACGGTGACACCGATAGGAGGCGCAACTGTAACTGTGGCCGCCGCGAATTTTGTTGTGTCCGCAACCGAGGTCGCTGTAACCGTCACCTGCGCCGGGGTTGGCACTGCAGACGGTGCTGTATAAGTCGTGGCTGCGCCGCTCCCCGTGTTTATCGGACTGATCGTTCCGCAACCCGGAGAGCAGGGTGTCCCGCTCTGTGTCAGCGTCCAACTCACACCCTTGTTGCTCGCGTCATTCGCCACCGTCGCCGTGAATTGCTGAGTGCTTGTTACACCGACACTGGCTGTCGCCGGGGAAACCGACACTCCCACTGCCGCAGTGACCGTAACGGTCGCGGTCGCGGACTTTGTCGTATCCGCTACTGATGTCGCAACGACCGTCACATTTGGGTTCGCAGGAATAGTAGACGGCGCCGTATAGCTGGCCGGACTACCGCTCGCGGTCGTCGGCGGCGCGATCGTGCCACAGCCGGGCGAGCACACTGCTCCCCCCTGCGTCAGTGTCCAACTCACGCCCCTGCTGCTTGGATCGTTCGTTACCGTCGCCGTGAATTGCTGCGTCGCGTTCGCATTGACATTAGCGGTGGCCGGA
Organism: Acidobacteria bacterium 13_2_20CM_57_17; assembly: GCA_001914785.1. Lineage (GTDB taxonomy): Bacteria > Acidobacteriota > Terriglobia > Acidiferrales > UBA7541 > Acidiferrum. The sequence continues at coordinate 27,393 of MNDE01000030.1, forward strand.
GAAACGGACACCCCCACTCCCGGCGTCACCGTAACTGACGCAGTCGCGGATACGGCCGTATTCGCCAGAGACGTTGCTACGACTGTTAGATTCGGATTCGCCGGCACCGCAGACGGCGCTGTATAAGTTGTTGCTGTACCGCTCGCCGTGTTTACGGGGCTAATCGTTCCGCAGCCCGGTGAACACGGTGTCCCACTCTGCGTCAGCGTCCAACTCACGCCCTTGTTGCTCGCGTCATTCGCCACCGTCGCCGTGAATTGCTGGCTTGCCGTCACAGTGACATTCGCCGTCGTCGGTGAGACAGAAATAGCAATGGGAGGCCTGACGGTCGCTGTGGCCGTCGCGGACTTTGTGGTGTCTGCGACTGAGATCGCAGTAACCGTCACCTGCGTCGGGGTTGGCACTGCAGACGGTGCCGTATAAGTCGTGGCCGCGCCGCTCGCCGTGCTTGCCGGACTAATCGTTCCGCAACCTGGTGAGCACGGCGCCCCGCTCTGCGTCAGCGTCCAACTCACGCCCTTGTTGCTCGCATCATTCGCCACCGTCGCCGTGAATTGCTGGCTTGCCGTCACAGTGACATTCGCCGTCCCCGGGGAAACCGACACTCCTACTGCGGCAATCACTGTAACGGTCGCCGTCGCGGAAACTGTTGTATTGGCCACCGACGTCGCCACTACTGTCACACTTGGATTCGCCGGGATGGTGGACGGTGCTGTATAAGTGGCCGGACTGCCGCTCGCGGTCATCGCCGGTGCGATCGTGCCGCAGCTGGGCGAGCACACTGCTCCTCCCTGCGTCAGTGACCAGCTCACGCCCTTGTTGTTTGGGTCGTTCATGACTGTGGCGGTGAATTGTTGAGTGCCGAGGGTGGCAACGCTTACGCTGGCTGGACTGATTGCGACTTGGACGGCCGGAACCGTAATGACTGCCGATGCCGCCTTAGATCCGTCCGCGACTGAAGCGGCTGTGATGGTCACCGTCAAACTGGTCGAAGGTGGGCTCGGTGCCGTGTATGTCGTGGGTACGCCACTGGGTGTTGACGCGGGAGAGACGCTCCCGCACTGCTGCGTGGAGCATGTCACGGTCCAGCTGACTCCCTTACCGGCCGAATCGCCGGTGACGGATGCCGTAACCTGCGTCGAAGTGCCAGGAGCTACAGTTGTGCTTGAGGGCGTGACAAGGACGGAAACGGGCGTCGGCGCGGGCGCCGGCGTCGAGTTGGCCGCGCATCCAGCGAGAATCGGCAAGGCGCACTGCAAGAGCAGAAATGCCTTTTTCATTTCACACCCCGGCACGAAGTTCCTTCCGTTTCTAGACCCTGGGCCGGAGAGGAGGGCGGAAGAGCGGGGCCGGAAAACGGAAAACTGTAGAGCCTTAAAAACGAGGCCTCGGTGGGCTGGAGGATGCGGACCCTCGTTGCTTGGCTGATTCTCCATACGGACCTTCCACCGGCCAATAAGGGATTTACCTGAATGGCGGGTCGGTGGTTTATCCGGTGTATGAGGAGATTCCTGGAAGGCTTGAAGTTGAGGATGCTGGCCCTGCACATGAGTGACCACCTTCGGTGTTTGCCGGTGCCGGCCCGCCCTCTGCTATAGTCGGTGAACGAGGAGAAGCCGATGAGTCTTGCGGAAAAAATTCAGAAGGACCTGGTTGACGCCATGCGCGCCAAAGATGAGCTGCGCCTCAGCGTCCTGCGTGGGATCAAAGCGGCCATCAAACACAAAGAAGTCGAAAAAATACGAGCGCTCGACGACGCCGAGTCCATTCAGATTCTCCAAACGCTTGTAAAGCAGCGCAAAGAGTCGATCGAGCAGTTCACCAAAGGCAACCGCCCCGAACTCGCGGGCAAGGAAACCAAGGAGCTCGCCATCATCGAATCGTATCTGCCCGCGGGCGCGAGCGAAGCCGAAATGGACGCAGCAATCGCCAAGGCCGTCTCCGAATCCGGCGCGAATTCCATCAAGCAAATGGGCGCGGTTGTGAAAGCCGCGAAAGCCGCCCTCGAAGGCAAGACCGTTGACGGCAAGGTTCTCAGCGACCGCGTGCGCGACCGTCTCTCGAAGCTCGGCTGAGCTTCGGATCATTCCTTCCGCATGCCGCTCCCTGAAAACATCGCGTTGCGCTTCACGGAAGAAGACGCGGGCTATGTCACCGTGCGGCCGGTTGTGAAGCAAACGTTTCGCCTTGCCGAACTCGCGGATATGGTGGTCAGCGTGACGGGCAAGAACGTCGCGCGCGTGCAGCAACTTTTCCGCGCCGGCACTGTTGTCTACAACGGTTATCGCTACTGGTGGGACGGTTTCGCTTCCAACGAAATCGAAGTCGCCGGACTTCTCGCTCGTTTTCCGGATGACGATCCCGCGCGCCCGTTCAACTCTGCCCAGGTAACTTCAGTCTCTCTCGAAATTGGTGGCGGCGCGCAGCGCTCTCTGGTTGGCCTTGCGCGCGACGAGGCGTCAGCGAAGAAATTGTTTCAAAAGCAAAGTCCCTGGGAGATCATGCTCACTGCGGCGAAAGATTCCACTCCGCGTTACGAAAAATATTCTCACGCGGAACGCGCCGATGTCTTTCGCGTCCATCTCTCTTTTGAAGTGGCTGCCTCGCTGATGAAACAAATGCTGGACGCTTCGCCGCGCGCGCTTCGCAAAAAACTGGCTGCCTTACAACCTCCCGCGGCGATACTATTCTTCGTCCCTCGTGCGAATTCAGCCGGAGCGCAAGCTCTGTCATAGAATTGGGAGTAAAGATGAGCCTTGCTTCAGATTCCAGCGCCCGCAATAACTATGCGCTTGCTTTGCTCCGCATCGGCGTAGGCATTTTTTTCCTGATCTTCGGTCAGTACAAAGTTTTTGGCACTGCATTTACCCTTCACGGCGGCTTTCAATTCTGGATCAACAAGTTCCTCGAAGGCGGGACTTACCCCTTCATGGCGCCTATTCTGCGCGGCTTCGTTCTTCCACACGCCACCGCCATCGCCTTCCTGGTAGCTTATGGCGAATTAGCAATCGGGACCGCGCTCGTTCTCGGCGTCTTCGTCCGCTCCGCAAGTCTCTGCGGTCTCATTTTCATGCTCACGCTGCTCTTCTCTTCGGACTATCCCGGCGCGGGAGCGGCCTTCTGGCAATACTTTGGCGCAAGCCTGAGCCATTCGGTATTTGCGCTCTGCTTCGCCGCGTTTCTGATTGGACACGCGGATTCCGTTTGGTCGGTGAAAGCCCTGCGACAAAATCCCGCGAGCGCTAGCGCCAATGAAAATCAGTGAGTCGCGGGTTTTAGCACTGCGGTATTCCGCTCGTCACTTGCGATGATGCGATAAAGTTTTTTTAAATCCTCGACTTTGCTCAGCGGCACGCTTAACTCCTTTACCTCAAACGTCCGCGTGTACTTCAAAGTGTTTCCATTCACTTCCGTCTTGCTGTGATAGCTCGCGAAACTGTAATCCGCGTTCACCGGGGGCGGCAAATCGTCCACCTCGTAACCTGCCGGCAGCGTGATTTCAAAGCTGTCCGAATCCCGCGATGGCCCGTCAAACTCGACGGGATATTTTCGCGGCTCTTTTGTTTCCAGCAGATCACTCGACTTGTTGCCAACGAAGCGGGGGCGAACCAGCAACAAGTTTCCCGCCGGCTTTGCATAATTCTGGGCCACCACCGAGTAATTGTACAAAAACGGCTGGTC
>MNDE01000053.1 GCA_001914785.1 Acidobacteria bacterium 13_2_20CM_57_17
GTTTCACAACGGATACATGAGATCGGAATTCGCGTGGCGCTGGGCGCAAGTTCCGTGCAAGTCATGCGCATGGTCATTGGAAGTGGATTGCAGCTAGCGGTGGTTGGAATCGCGGTGGGCATCTTCGTGGCGTTGGGAGCAACTCGGTCGCTCGCGACATTACTGTACCAGGTGGCGCCCAACGATCCGCTGACGTTCGTCGCAGTGCCGATCCTATTTGTGGCGGTTGCCATGGCGGCATGCTATCTGCCCGCGCGACGGGCGATGCAGGTCGATCCGATCGTGGCGCTGAGGTACGAGTGAAGACCACGGTGGGACGTTCGCAAATTGTTCCGGACATTTTCACAATTCGCGAGGCGCAAAAATTTCTGGCGAAGTATTTCGCGCCGACGCGGCTGATCGCTGCGCCATTTCTCAGCCAAAGGACAGGCAAGAGCGTTTATCTGAAACTAGAGATGGAGCTGCCGACGGGATCGTTCAAGGTGAGAGGCGCGGTTTACGCGCTGGCGCAGAGAATGAACCGGGGGCCGATAGAAGAAGTGGTGGCTTGCAGCACCGGGAATCACGGAGCGGCGGTGGCGTATGCCGCGAAACAATCTGGAATCAAGGCCAAGATATTCTTGCCGACGAACTGCAATCCAGTGAAGCGTGGGCGCATTGCGGCGCTGGGAGCGGCCATTGTGGAGAGCGGAGGAAGCGATTTGGCGTCTGCGTTGACGCTGGCTGCGGAGTACGCCAAGCAGCCCGGCGTGTTTTTTCTGAATGATGCTACCGACGAAGACCTGCCTGCCGGTCCAGCGACGATTGGGTGCGAAATCCTGGAGCAACTTCCCGAAACGAACGCGATCGTTGTGCCGATGGGAGATACCGCGCTGATTCGCGGCATCGCCGCGGCAGCGAAGCAGATGGCGCCGCAAGTGAAAATCATTGGCGTGCAGGCAGAAGGCGCTCCCTCGTACTACTTGTCATGGAAGGAAGGCAAAGTGGTGGGCACAGAGACGTGCGACACGATTGCCGATGGGCTGGCAACGCGAACGCCGGTTGCGGCGAACGTGCGCGAGGTCAAGAATCTCGTTGATGACGTGGTCCTTGTGAGTGAAGAGCAGATGCTGCGCGCTATTGGGACGTTACTTGTGGAGGAACACGTGTTGGCGGAGCCGGCGGGCGCCGCGAGCACGGCGGCTTTTCTGAATGGCGATATCGAATGCGGTGACCATGCGGCGCTCGTCGTCAGCGGAGCGAATATATCGCGCGAAGTGCTCAGGCAGGCAATCAGCAACATGTAGCTGCCAGAGAGCTTCAGCGGCCACGAGGCGTTCGCTGTTAAGACGCTGAAGTTTTATATCGCTGGGGCAGATTCATGTAGACGGGCAGGTTCGAGACGGACGCGGACTTGCAATCGGGTATTTACCTTAGGCCATTTTGCAGACTTTTCCTCCTATTTTTTCCCCCTATTTTAAACCTTACTAACAGGGACGAGCCGGACTGACCTACGCACGACCCGCCCCAACGATTTGCCTCCGAGGGAGTGTGGCGAGGTAGGTCAGTCCGGGAATAATCGCGCATTCAATCGGAAATCTGCTGATGTCACCAGCCTGTGAGCCGCGGGTGCCGGAGAGTTTATTCCGAGGGGTATGAACGGATTGGCGAGAGGGGAATGCATGCGCATGCTTGGTTTATTGGAGAGAGAGTCCCAATCGAATTTGGAAAAGGATGAGGCAAGGCGAGGAGAGACAAAAGAAGGAAATCGGCAGGTAAGAAGAGGGGGAGAGCCATGAAGCGGCGAATGTGGCTGGCTGGCGTACTCCTGGCCTTGCTGTGGGCCACTCCGGCGAAGGCAGATAACAGTTTTATTATCCGGACGACTCTGAACCTCCAGGCGCTCCAAGTGGCTTGCAATCCTCCGTTATTGCCCTCGATTTGCACCGTGGTTGGCGGGTTGGGCGATCCACTCGGGCAGCTCTTCCTAATCACGAGTCCCCTCGATCTAAGTGGCCTCGCAGGCAATCCACTGGGAATTGTGGATGCCGAGGTGAACCAACTGCTCAGCCTGGTTGGCGGGCTGAACGTCCTTCCCCCGGCCATATCCCCGACACTTATGTCAGACCGGAGTTCGGTGGCTTACCCTGCAGGTTCCACGACGTCGACGGCATGGAACAGCTACGTGAATCAGCCGGCGGCGTCGATCGTGGAAATCCAGAATGCGCAGCAGTCGTTCAACGTAATGGGGACCGGCGTTGTTGTCGCGGACATTGACACGGGAGTGGATCCGACTCACCCGGTATTGCAACCAGTATTGGTGCCGGGTGACGGTTACGACTTCACGCGGAACCAGCCGGGAGGTTCCGAGCTGAATGATGTGACGTCATCCGATTTTTCTACGTATCCTCCGCCTACCTGCAGCTCATCCCTTTGTCCCGCGCCCGCGCAGGTGAATCAGTCGACGGCCGCAGTGCTGGACCAGTCGACGGCGGCGGTGCTTGACGGGAATGGGACTCCCAAAAAATATGCGGCGTTTGGCCACGGCACGATGGTGATGGGCATCATCCACTTGGTTGCGCCGACGGCGCAGCTGATGCCGTTGAAGGCGTTCCATTCGGATGGAACAGCTTCCCTCTCTGACATTTTGCGAGCGATCTACTACGGCGTGCAAAACAACGCCAACGTGATCAATATGAGCTTTGACATGCAGACGAGTTCGACGGAGCTACAAAAAGCTCTCGACTATGCCAACCAGCAGGGTGTCATTTGCGCGGCTTCCGCGGGCAACGACGGCAAAGCTCCACCTCCACCATTCCTGGTCTATCCCGCCGCGCTGCAAAACGACGTGATGGGCGTGGCGTCAACGACGGATCAGGATACGCGCTCCCAGTTTTCCAACTCTGGGACGGCAATCGTGTGGGTGTCGGCTCCAGGAGAATCCATCGTTAGCACGTATCCCTTCAACACGTATGCAGCGGGATGGGGAACATCGTTCAGCGCGCCGTTTGTCTCGGGAGGCGCGGCGCTGCTGCGCAACCTGCAGACGGGCATTGCGCAGTCGGGGGCCAAAACGGCCACAGCCCACGCAGTACCGCTTGCGGACCCCAATATGGGCAACGGGCGCCTGGACTTGTGCATGGCCCTCGGGTCGGTAACCACCCCCAGCTGTTCGCAGGACTACAGCGTTTCGGCGACACCGTCCACGACGACCATTACCGCGGGACAGCAAGCAAGCTTCACAGTGTCCGCTGCGCCGTTGAATGGTTCAAAACAGACGGTAACGTGGGATTGCATGGGCGCGCCGCAAGCCGCCACTTGCACGGTTTCACCGTCGTCCGTGACACTAAATGGGTCGAGCCAGGCGACGGCGACTGTTACGTTGACAACGACAGCAAGAACAGCCGCGACGCCGCGGCTCTTGCCAAAATTCGTACCGCCGATGCGGTTGTGGGTGACGCCGGTAACGTGGTTCACTCTGATTGTAATCGTTTTGATTGTGGGCAGCTTTGGGCGTGTTCCTCGACAGAGGGTCGGCCTTGCTACGCTAGCCGGGCTCCTCACTGTTTCACTTTGCGCGTACTCTTGCGGCTACACCAACAACCCACCGGGTTCCGGTTCTGCGACGCTATCTACGCTGGCGCTTAACCCAACTAGTGTCAATGGCGGATCTTCCTCAACCGGCACGGTGACTCTCAGCGGAGCAGCTCCGAGCGGCGGCGCGGTCGTCAATCTCTCGAGCAGCGCGCCAGCGGCGACGGTCCCGTCGAGCGTGACCATTATTCAGGGATACAGCAGCGGGACGTTTACGGTCAACACCACCACGGTGACGGCCTCAACGCCCGTCACCATCACGGCGTCCTACGCCGGCGTGAGCAAGACTGCGTCCCTCACCATAATGCCACCGGCAACAGCAGGCACTCCTGCGGGAAGCTATACTCTTACGGTAACCGGTACCTCGAGCGGCGTCAGTCGGTCTACAACGGTCCAAGTCGTAGTGAACTAAGAAGCTTCGGCCCCAGCCCTCCCCGGTCCAGCCTACAAACCCAGCGGATTCACAGAGCCGATTTTGACTGGCCATTTGGCCGATGACGCTCACGGCAAGTTCCATTGCCTCCTCTAGCCCTAAATGGATCCTAGAAGAAGGGGAAACTGTCTCCGGGCAAGGACAAATGGGCCATGGGCAACGCAAGGACTGAATGGAAGTGGAGAGCGGTTCGCAAAGTGATGTTCGCAGCATGTGTGGCAAGCGGCTGTTTGTTTGCGGGCACGCCAGCAAAAGCTCAAGTTGTACCCACTATGCAGCCATCCGCCCAGAATTTCCGATTGTTGAGCGTGGAGGAAGGCCGGGCCATCGCAGAAGCTGCAAGGGATCAGGACCGGCCGCGGCGAGGCGCGAGGGACTGTTCGCACCTTGTTCATCAGGCGTATCTCGACGTGGGTTTTGAGTACCCCTATGCGAGCTCATTTGAGCTCTACGCGGGGGACGAAAATTTTGAACGCGTACGGCACCCGCAGCCGGGAGACTTGATCGTGTGGCCGGGCCATGTCGGCATTGTCCTCGAACCGCTGGCGCACAGTTTTTACAGCCTGGTGAGCACGGGGCCGGAGGCTCAGAATTACGAGGGGCCGTATTGGAAGTCGCGCGGGAGACCACGCTTCTACCGCTACAAAGTGGAAAGCGCGGAGATTCTGTCTGCTGCGAAGACTCCGACGCCAGCACGAGCTTCAAGTTCCACAAAACCGCGCGAGACCGCGTCGGCAACGGAGGAACGAACCGCTGCGGCGGCTTCCTCTGTGGATCGGCCGCCGAAGATGGCTTCGGAACGAACAGCTTCGGAACGGACAAAGATTGTGAATGCTGACCTGCCAGCTCCGGCTGCACCGGCGGCTGCGGCAACATCTTTTGAAGTGCCGGAGAGCATTATTATTGCGGCGGGAAGCAAGCCGCCGACGAACAGCCAGGTCGCCGAGGCAATTTCTGAATTGAGCGACGCCTCGGGAAGTGTATTGCGCACGGATCCCCCATCAAAACTGGCGCAGCCCCTGGTGATTTTTGAGCGGCTCCGCGTCGAGCGCCTGGAAATCAAACGGGATCACGGATGGGCTCGGCTGCAGATTGATTCCCGAGCGACCATCACGGCGGGAGAAATGGATTATAAACAGCGGCACGAAAAAATCCGCTGGGAGCTGCGGCGGACAGAATCAGGCTGGGAGGCGGTCCTGCCCACGAATCGAAAGTATGTGCCAAATGATGTGGCAGTACGCCATTTGGCGGCGCAGCTTGCGCATTTGACCGAAACGGACGGCGCTGCCGCACACCAAGAAGCGGTTCTGTGGCAAGAATCGCAAATCGCCAATCTGCTGAGTAAACTCCTCGAAGATAAGGCAGACGCTTCATCAAGCAGCCGAAAGCCCCAGAAGCGCAGACCACCTGTTGTCGGTGGAGAGAAATCAGAGAAGCCGGCCGAGAGTGGTGGTCCATCCTAGCCCAAATGCCTAGACTAGTGATTTGAGTTTGAACTGGCCTTGGGCGTTGGCGATACTTGCGGCAGGGCAAAAGCTACGTACACGCCTCCGGAGGGCGATTTAGGATCTTTGCCGCCGCCTGCAGCAATCACGACGAATTGGCGGTCGTTCACTTCGTAAGTAGCCGGGGTGGCGTTGCCGGAAAAGGGCAGGGTTGCCTCCCAGAGCAGCTCACCGGTGGATTTATCGAAGGCACGGAATTTCTTGTCGAAGTCGGTGGCTCCGATGAAGAGCAGCCCGCCCCCGGTGACGACCGGACCACCATAGTTTTCTGTGCCGGTGTTTTTCTGCCCTTTCGACACAAGTTCCGGGTATTCGCCAAGCGGAATCTTCCAAACATATTCGCCGGTGTGCAGATTGATGGCGTTCAAAGTGCCCCACGGAGGAGCGATCGCGGGATAGCCCTCGGGGTCGAGAAACCTGTGATAGCCGGTGAAACGATACTTCATCGACGCTGGCGGAGGCGCGGAACCGGGCAGATCCTTATTTTCGCCGCTTAGCACGAAATCGATAAGCGCGGACAATTGGTCTTTCGTCAAATTAGGAAAGCCGGGCATGCGCCCTCTTCCATTTTTGATCGTGGTTGCAATCTGCGGGAATACCAGCCGTTCGGACACTCCTACGAGGGAAGGTATCGCTGGAGGTGAGCCCGCCATTTTTTCTCCGTGGCAAACGCTGCATTGGCTCATGTAGATGGCGCGCGGGCTATTTTCGCCGGTGTTGGGGGCGAGAGCGCCAGTCCAGGCCATCTCATTTGAATTGATGTAGATGATTCCGGTTTCCGGATCCATGGCGGGGCCGCCCCATTCTGCGCCGCCGTCGAAGCCGGGGAAAACAACCGTGTCTTTTCCCACGCTGAACGGAACAAATTGACCTTCACTGCGGAATTTCTTGAATTGTTCGAGCGCCCACTGATGCGCTTCCGGAGTACGCATGGTTAGTAAATCCGAGGTGAGAAGCTGACGAGCAAAGGGCGCGGGGCGAACGGGAAGGGGCTGATCGCGGGCGGCAACTTCACCGGGCACAGTGCTCGGAGGATATTTTTGGGACTTGATGGGGAAAAGAGGATCCCCATGAGTGCGGTCGAAGAGATAGACGAAACCTTGCTTTGATGTTTGCGCCACGGCCGCGATTTCTTTTCCATTGCGTTTGACGGTGAGGAGCGCGGGCGGTGAAGGGAAGTCGCGGTCCCAAATGTCGTGACGGACACCTTGAAAATGCCAAATTCGTTTGCCTGTCTGAGCATTCAAAGCAATCAGGCAATTTGCGAAGAGATCGTCGCCGACGCGGTCGCCGCCGTGGAAATCAAATGCGGCGGAGCCTGTTGGGACATAGACAATTCCGCGTTGAGGATCGAGCGTCATCCCGGCCCAATTGTTCGCTGCGCCGCTGGTCTTCCAGGCGTCTTTGGGCCAAGTGCCGTACCCAAACTCCCCGGGATGAGGAATGGTGTGAAACGACCAGCGCAGCTTGCCGGTTCGAATGTCGAAAGCGCGAATGTCGCCCGGGGGCGCGGGGAGAGTCTCGGGATTGCGGCCGCCGAGAATCACCAAATCTTTGTAAACGACCGCTGGGCTTGTGAGCACAATGGATTGGGCGGAGGCAGGTTCACGACCAAGGTTTTCGCGGAGGTCAATGCGGCCATCTTTTGCAAACGATGGAATAGGCTTGCCGGTCGTGGTGTCTAGAGCGTAAAGAAAATTCATCACGCCAACCAGAATGCGCTTGTCGTTGCCGTCGGCCCAATAGGCGAGTCCACGGTCCGGTTGGGTGCCCTTTATTCCGGCGTCGAACTTCCATAGGAGCTCGCCGGTCGCCGCATCCAGAGCGAAGACTTTTTGGGTGGGAGTGATTCCATAGAGGACTCCGGCGACGATGATAGGGCTCGTCTGAAGGCCGCCTTCTTCCTGCGTGTCAAAGCTCCACGCAACAGTCAGGTGCTTGACGTTGCTCCGGTTGATTTGCGCAAGCGTCGAATAGTGATTGTTCTCCGGAGCGCCGCCGTACACAGGCCAATCCTGTTGTTCTTGGTCGGGTGCGTCGAACTCTGCGCCAGTTCTTGCCGAGTGGGCGATCAAGCCAGCCGTTACGGCAGCAATCAGTGAGGCGATTAGTAAGGGGAGGGTTGTGACTGTTTTCATGAGAAGGCCGTGCGAGAGGCGGACGCTAGGCCGCGTGAGCCGCAAGGCTCAACGTGATCCTGCGGACGCCTGGGATTTACGCAGTCCCATGACGCGCATTAGGGTTTCCTGGACGTGGACCAGCTCGCGCTGGCGCTCATGCTCCTCTCTTGTGCGGTCGGTGAGGGTTTCTTTCAGCAGAAACAAGTTGCGGCGGAATTCGAGTTGCGCGAGAACCAGGCGGCTCAATGCTTTCAGCGCTTCTTTTTGTTCGGGCGCCAGTTCGCGAGGCGCGCGATCCACGACGCAAAGTGTTCCGAGTGCGTAACCATCTTCGTTAATAAGGGGCGCGCCGGCGTAGAAGCGAATATGCGGGTCAGAGATGACAAGGGGATTGTCGCGAAAACGATCATCCTTGAGCGCATCGGGGACCACGAAGACATCGGACTGCAAGATGGCTGTGGAGCAAAAAGCGATGTCGCGTGATGTCTCCTTGGCATCCATGCCCACTCGTGACTTGAACCATTGGCGGTTTTCGTCGACAAGGGAAATCAGCGCTATGGGCGTCCTGCAAATAAACGAAGCCAGCAGAGTGAGGTCGTCGAAGGATTGCTCCGGATCGGTATCGAGGATGGCGTACTTCTCCAAGGCGGCGATCCTGCCTGCTTCGTTGATTGGCTTCGCGGCAACCATGAGCTACCTCCCGCATGATTCTCCGGTTGGGTTTGAACGCTGGCTGAGGGCCGAATCATACTCCAAACGGAGAATTGGAGACACGCGATTGAGGGAAGTGCTGGACTATCGGCTGCCTCGATTGCGTTATTGCTCGACTTCCTGAAGGCATTCGCTAGAATCCACCGTGTTTGATGTCAGAACAAGCAACGGTTCCACTGGAGACGGACATGAACGTGACTACGCATGCGCGATCTATCGTAATCGCAAGTGTTCTATTTGCAATTTCCACTGCAGCTGGACTGCGTGCAACGGCGCAAGAGAACTACACGCCCACTGCGGCGAACTTGCAGGCGCGCGCCTGGTTCCAAGATGCCAAGTTTGGGATGTTCATCCACTGGGGCGTGTACAGCGTGCTGGGCGATGGCGAATGGATCATGGAGACGCGGCCCATCAACAGAACCGATTACGCGAAGCTGCCGGCGTTTTTCAATCCCATCAAGTTTGACCCGGCGGCGTGGGTGGCGCTGGCGAAGGCCGCGGGCATGAAGTACATCACAATTACCTCGAAACATCACGACGGATTCGCGATGTTCAATTCAAAGTTGACGGACTGGAGTGTTGTGGCGCGCACGCCTTACGGCAAAGACGTGATCGGCACGCTGGCGGCGGAATGCCATAGGCAGGGCATTAAGCTGTTCTTGTACCACTCCCAACTGGATTGGCATTCGACGGATTATTTCCCTCGCGGGCGCACCGGGCATCGTACGGGGCGCCAGGATTCTGGAAATTGGGACGCCTACCTGAATTTCATGGACGGGCAATTGCGTGAGCTGCTGACGAATTACGGAGAAATCGGCGGCATCTGGTTCGACGGAATGTGGGACAAGCCGGACGCGGATTGGCATCTCTCCCGCACCTACGGCCTGATTCATCAACTCCAATCTCAGGCGCTCGTCGGAAGCAATCATCATAAGGCTCCGTTTCCCGGCGAGGACTTCCAAATGTTTGAAAAAGATCTGCCCGGCCAGCACACCACTGGTTTCAACGCGGAGCAATCAGTCAGCGCGCTGCCACTCGAAACCGCGGAAACTATGAACAACTCGTGGGGATTCAATCTCACCGACGAACACTACAAGAGCCCAGCAGATTTGATTCGCTACCTCGTGCGCGCCGCCGGACTGAATGCGAATTTTCTCTTGAATGTGGGGCCGATGCCGAGTGGCGAGATCCAGCCTGAGTTCGTGCAGCGCCTGACGGAAGTGGGGAAGTGGATGAAGCAATACGGCGATTCGATTTATGGAACGCGGGGAGGCCCAGTGGCCGCAGGTCCGTGGGGCGTGACGACGCAGCGCGGCGCGACGGTTTACGTCCACGTCCTCGATTGGAATCAGCCCGTACTGGCCCTGGCTGGAATCCCACGGCCCGTTCATTTGGCGCGGCTTTTGCGCGATGGAAGCAGCGTCGAATTCAGCATCGTCAAGGGAGGGCTGGTTCTGAAATTACCGGAGCCGCAACCAGAAGAAGTGGATCGCGTGATCGTGCTCGAACTGGAAGCGGCGAAGTAGCAGAAGACTGAACTCAGGGATTAGGCGCGGACTGGTCGAGCTTCAGAATGAGCACCTGCCCGTTCGAATGGAAAGTCCCGCCCGTTGCAGTCTTGGCTTCCTTCATGGGATTGTCCGGCAGGAAGTGTGAGATTTCAGCGACGAGGCCCGTGGAGGCAAGAGTCTTCTCAACGTAGTCGCGCTCGAGATCAATATCGGGATCGATCTTGTGAGTTACGCCGTTGTTGCGCTCGTCGCGTTCGAATCCGATATCGTGAGTGGCGGCTCCGACCCACAATGTTTCCCCTTTCACCTCGAACGGCGCTTTCCAGATGCGCAAGTGGTTGCGCGATCGGACGACGCTGAGGGGCTCGGCGCGCGCCCAGCCGTAATCCTGCGCGCGGCTAAAGAGGTAGAGCTGGCTCATCGGCATGGTCAAGTAAGCTTCTTTCGAAAGACTGCCGATGATGCCGTGGAGAACGGTTTCCTTGACGTCAGCGTCGACTTTCACCCAGCCAGCCGTGGTGAAGACGCGCCGCATGGCGGCTTCGGAGCCAAGGACCAGGAAATTCACCATGTCGCCGGCGTTGCCTTGCTTGTCGCCAACGCGGCGGGGAATTTTCGAAAATAGATTGTTGTCGATGCCCGGCAACGAACTGACTTGCCGGGCAACCACGCGCGCGGTGCTGCCTTCGGGCGTGTAAACCTCAATCCGTACGGCATAAGTCCCGTCGCCAGTGTCGTCGGCTGCCTGATTGATGCCCACGGCAAGCCTGCCCGAGACAGGCGCGGCGACATCGCGGCGCGCGCCAACCAGGAAAGGCTGGGCGGTGTCTTTATCGCCGATGCGTCCGATCAACGTGCCGCGACCCGCTTCATTAAAGGGCAAGACACGGAGAAGGTCCTTGAAGCTTCGCGGAAGGCCCTCAGGACCATTGTCTTCCTTCGCATCGACGTAGCGGAGCTTGCCGGTCGCGATGATAAGCAGGTGTTCGCCGGCCTGAATGTCGATGCCGGTGTCGATCCAGGATTGTTCACCGGTCAGCTGGGCTTCCTGCGAAAGGCGCTTTTTCCCCTGAGGAGTTTGCGCGGCGGCGGAGTTCTGGGATTCTCGCTTGGTAGGCGATTGCGTGGCGTTCTCGCGGACCAGTTGTGCGAGTAATGTGCCTGGGAAAGCTGCCGCAGCCAGGAAAAGTCCGAGAACAAATGCCAGTTTTCTCATGAGAGGTCGAACCATGAAGCGGCCATCGCGCGTGGGCTGAGGAAGCATCTCCACTGTTAGCAGATGCCCCGCGAAGGCGCAAGCGTTGTCCAGATTGAGCGAGTGATTTTCAGTGTGAAAATGAGCAAAAATGGACATGCCGGGGCATCTGGAGGGTTCGCGGAGCAGGGCGGGATTCCTTGACGGAGTGTGTAGGAGGCTTGTAGATTGGCAATATGCCGTAGAATTGTGAGAGGACATAGACCGCTCCAGATATGCCCTTCCATGCGGAGAACCGCGACACGCGGAAATAGAATCAGCGACTGGCCCGAGTTAGGACTGCGGCAAAAGGCATGAAAAAACTTCAAAGACCGATCGTACTGGTTGGATTGTGCTTGGCAATCGTTTTGCCCGCGGCTGCGCAAGCGCCGTCGCCGGTTCCCGCACAAGTGCAATCACCAGCTCCGCCAGCGGCCCAGGCGCCCGCCCCGCGGCCGCGCACACGGACCGCTCCGCCCAGCACCGTGAGCGTTGACGGCAGCGAAGCGATGTTCACAACCATGTGCGCGCTGGTCGCAGCCGGTTTTGAATCGAACGTCAGCTCCGACAATTGGACGGCGTTCCGCGCGCAGATGCGAGAGCGCTTGCGCCAGCAACAAGGTCCCGCGGTGGAGGCGGTGCGGGAATTCTATCACCACCACGAGTCGCGGGACCCCGGTGCGACTCTTTCGAGGTATCTGTGGTTTGGCCTGGTGTCCGGACCTGCGCCTGCGTTTCAACCGGTTTTGCGGCGCGATGAACTGCCGCCGGAAGTCATTGCGCTCGAAGGATTCAGCGAAATCCTTTCGAACTATTATCAGGAACAGAAAATCGGGCAACTTTGGCGGCAAGTCCAGCCGGTTTATAACCGCGAAGTCGAGCGGCTTCATGATCCGCTTTCGCAGATTGTTTTCGTCGCGTCGGCATATCTGCGTGAAATCCTCGAACCGTCCGGGCCGCGTACATTTGCAGTTGTCGTCGAGCCCTTGGTAGGGCGGATCACCAACGTCAGAAATTTTGGCGATCACTATGCGCTGGTGCTGAGCGGAGGAGAAGAAATTCCAGCCGACGTGATTCGTCACGCGTTTTTGCACTTCATGCTGGACCCTTTGCCACTGATGTATCCGCACGTGACGGCGGTGAAGCGCCCGTTGTTCGAGAAGGCCGCCACCGCCCCGCGCCTTGCGCCCGAATTGAAAGATGACTATGGGTCATACTTTGCGGAATGCACTGTCCGCGCCGTGGAACTGAAGCTCAAACGCATCTCCCCTGGCGAACGTGAGGCCGCTATGAATCGAGACGATGAGGATGGTTATGTTCTGGTGAAACCGCTCTTCGCGGCGCTGCCCAAATTCGAAAACTCCGAGCCGTCGATGAAGCTCTTTTTTCAGGATTTGGTGAGGGCCATCGATACTGGAGCTGAGGCCAGACGGTTGGCGACCGTGAAATTCGCCCCGGCAGAGACTGCCAAGGCAGAGGACGAAGCGGCAAGGGAAGAATTGGCACGCAGGAGAAGCGCAGCGCCGACGACGGTGCCGAATGATGCGGAAGTTATTACTGCGCTGACAGAAGGGGAGCGGCGCATCGCGGAGAAAAACCCGCGCGCGGCGGAAGCCTCGTTTCAAAAAGTTCTGACGAGATATCCGGATCAGGCTCGTGCCTGGTACGGAATCGGCCTGGTGGCGCTCCTGGATCACGATGCGGCCAGAGCCAAGCAGGTCTTCGGACGGCTGACCACCGGGGAACATGCGGCAACCCAGGATCCTATGGTGTTGGCATGGTCGCATGTTTACCTGGCGCGGATTTATGATGATGAGGGGAATCCGGAAGTGGCGAAAATGGAGTATCAGTCAGTGCTGAACGTGGAGGGCGGGCCGGAACAGGCCAAGCAGGCGGCGCAAAAGGGGCTCGCTGCGGTTGGGAGCGATAAAGCCACAGCGCGACCGTGACCAAATATGATTTCTGCCGGCGGTGTTAGCTGAGAGCGGACATAGCCCCATTCACGAAAGCCGGGTGAAGGAATAACGAACGAGGAGAAAAAGCATGAGAATTAAGTGGAATGTTTGGCTGAAAACGGTGACCGGTGCGGGATTGCTGGTATGCGCAAACGGGGCCGCAGCGGCAATTTTACATTATGACCAGGCAAGCCAGAGCCAGCCCGCGCCGCAGCAGAGCGACAAACCGAAAACTCCGGATGTTACGCCTCTTACTCTGGACGTTCCGACGCCGGTAAACGCGGAAGAAGATGCTGCCTTTAAAGCGTTTCAAGCCGTCAACCAGAATGATGCGGCCAAAAAAATCGAAGTCGGTGAGGCATTCCTGGTGAAATACCCTGAGAGCCGTTACAAGTCTCCGGTATACGGGGCTTTGGCTTACGCCTATCTGCAAACTGGAAACACACAGAAGATGCAGGAGTACGGGGAAAAGGAACTGACGATCGCGCCCAACGACGTTTCCACGCTCGCGCTGCTCGGACAGACGCTGCCTCGGAGCTTGCATGGAAGTGCAGCCTCACCCGAAGCAGTGCAGACGCTGGCCAAGGCGGAGCAATATTCCAAGCAGGCGATCGAGATTACCCCCACGCTCCAGAAGCCCGAGAGCTTGACCGATGAAGCCTTTACTTCGGCTAAGAATCAGACCTTGGCTATGGCTCACAGCGGGTTGGGATTAGTCTACGTGCGGCGAGGGAAGAACGCCGAGGCGATTCCGGAACTCGAGCAGGCCGTGAAGATCGATCCGAATCCGGACCCGGTAAATTACTACCTGTTGGGAATGGCCAACAAAATCACGTCGCACTTTGACGATGCCGTAGCGGCGTTCAACAAGTGTGCCGCCATGAATGGGCCCATGCAGGGAACCTGCAAGGCCCAGGGGGAAGATGCCAAAAAGCTTGGCGCGACGCAGCTGAGCGCGCCGAAGTAAGCCGCCTCACCGGCGTCGGAATTATGCAAGAAACCATCCGGATTGGGGACCGCGCGTTTGAGGAGCGTCTAGGTTACAAGTTTTCGGCAGGAGAGCTTCTCGAGAGAGCGCTTACCCATAGCTCGGCAGTCCCCGAATTACGTTCAGCGGGCCTCGAAGAGGCTGTCACTGCCGTGCTTCCCAGGGACAATGAGCGCCTGGAGTTTCTTGGGGATGCCGTTCTCGAGCTACTTGCCAGCGAATACCTCCTGGGAACTTTTCCGGAATGGAGCGAGGGGCAGCTTTCCAAGAGCCGCGCGCGGATCGTGAATGCAAGTTCCCTGGAATCGGCTGCGCGGCGCTTGCGCATGGGAGAACACTTGCGGTTGGGGCGCGGGGAAGAGAAAACCGGCGGGCGGGAGAAACAGACGCTGCTGGCCGATGCGTTTGAGGCCGTAGTGGCTGCCGTTTACCTCGACGGCGGATTGGGCGCCGCGCGCGAGGTTTTGCGCAGAGTCCTGTTCGAGCAGGCGCTTGAGGAGCGCGGTGAGCGCATCTCGGAGTCCGATCGCAAATCTGCGTTGCAAGAACTTTTGCAGGGCCAGGGGCGATCACCGGCAGAATATCGCCTGGCAGGAGAAAGCGGCCCCGATCACCAGAAAGTTTTCCAGATCGAAGTTTGGATTGACGGGGAGTACATGGCCACTGGCGAGGGCAGTACAAAAAAAGAGGCGGAGCAGCGCGCGGCGCGAAGCGCTTTGGATCAACTCAAACGCTGGCAAGCGAAAGGCTGAGGTGGAATGTTGGAACAGACTGTAGCCGAAATCGAAAAACAGGCGCCGGTAGAAAAGCAGGAGCACCGCGCGGACCAGACCACGATTTCCGAATACTTGGAGTCGCTGCTCGTAACGGTGATTCTGGCCCTCTTCGGCACAAGTTTCATCGTGCAGGCTTTCAAGATTCCGTCAGCCTCGATGGAAGGCACGCTGCTCATCGGCGACCACTTGCTGGTGAACAAGTTTATTTTCGGCGGGACCGGGGCCTGGTATGAAAAAGTGCTGCCCTACCGTCAACTGAAACGCGGCGACATCATCGTTTTCAAATACCCTTATGCTGAACATCAGCATTACGTGAAACGAGTGATCGGCTTGCCAGGGGATCATTTGAAGCTTGTCGACCAGGAGATGTTCATCAACGGGAAGCCGCTGCCAGAGCCATATGTCGTGCACGATTCCACCGCCCTCTATGATCCCCTGAACTACAACTTCCCGATGCCCGCCAGCCGTTTCATCACTTCCGCGACGAAGCCGGAAGTGGCCAATTGGTTGGCACATGAAATGCGGAAATACGTGCGCGGGGATGAAATCGTCGTGCCACCCGGAAAATACTTTGCCATGGGAGACAATCGCGACCGCAGTGAGGACAGCCGGTATTGGGGATTCGTCGATCGTGACGCCATCATGGGTCGGCCGTTCTTGATTTACTGGTCGGTGGACGCGCAGAGCGCCGACTACAGTGGAGAAAGCACGTATTGGTCAAGACTGATAAGCGTTTTTGAAACACTCGTGCACTTGCCGTCTAGGACGCGTTGGAGCCGCATGCTCCATACCGTGCACTAGGAATTTGATTCGGGGATTGAAGGGGCGAAGACGGCGTGAGCACTCTTTGGTTTGTCCAGGGGACTCGCCCGCCCCTACCTTTTTGGGAATGAGTCTGCGAAACTTTCCTGCGGCATGAACAAGCTACAAAAGTGGTGGAAACCTGCGCTGGCGATTGTCTCCACCGTCATCGCCTTACAAGTTGGGGTATCTCTGCTTGTCCGGACTCATCGCGGACATGCTTACCTGGTAGCGCACCTGGAAAGAGCGTTTGGCCGGCAGGTGGAAGTCAAGAGCTTTGACGCGCGGATTCTGCCGAGCCCGCAACTGAATGCCAACGGCGTAACGGTTGGAGACGACCCCTCCTTCGGCCACGAATACTTCCTTCGCGCCGAAAACCTGAGCGCCAATCTCCGTTTTATGAGCTTGTTGCGGGGCCATTTTGAATTTGGGACCATGGCGCTTAATAAGCCGAGCCTCATTCTGGTGCGGAATTCTGAGGGCCGCTGGAATTTGGAGAGGTGGCTCCCGCCCGCGAAGACAATTCCATCGCAAAACGCGCGGGTATATGGGCCAGCCTCGCCCGTGGCCCCGGTGAACCGCCTGGAAAAGATCGAATTCGATGAAGGACGTATCAATTTCAAGACCGGCGACGACAAGTTGCCGTTTGCGTTCACAGGTGTTTCAGGCAGCGTTGAGCAGATCTTGCCAGGACGCTGGCAATTGCGGCTTGCGGCCCAGCCCTGGCGCAGTGGAGTTTCCCTGCAATCCGCGGGGACAATTAAAGTCCTTGGCGACGTGGCGGGAACCTCGGCGCGATTGCAGCCTGCGAGAATCACGCTGCACTGGAGCGATGCGTCGCTTGCGGACGTTCTTCGCCTCTTCCGCGGTCAGGATTATGGTGTCCGCGGCACGTTCGCGCTGGACGCCACAGCGAAGAGCGGCACAACGAAGGAGGATTTGCCGGGAGACTGGAGTTTTTCGATCTATGGACGCAGCGGCCAAATCCATCGCTGGGATTTGGCGGAACGTGCTGATAATCCCCGGTTGAATCTCAAAGTCAACGGACGTTGGAACATCGGTTCAGGGAGCTTGGCCGCCGAAGAACTTGCCGTCGAGGGTCCGAGATCGAATCTCCGCGGACAGTTTCGTATCACTGGCGGAAACGCTCCCTCGATGGAATTGCGATTGGATTCGCTAGGCATCCAGGCGTCGGACTTGTTGGCTTGGTATCGCTCGTTTCATCCGGACGTCGTGGAGGGAGTGACCGCGGAACAATATTTCACGGGCGGCATGATTGTACGCGGCTGGCCGGTGTCGCTGGAATCGGCGGCGCTTTCGAGCAGCGGAGGAGTCGTAAACGTGCCCGGCCTGACGCAGCCCGTGCGAATCGGCCCCTTGAACGGCGGGCGCGAACGAGGCGCGCTGACAATTGGGCCAGTGCGTGTTGCGCTCGGGGGCGAAGTTCGCGACGTAATGGCCCCCAAGCGCCGCAGGGTGGCGCTCGCGATGGAAAACGCCGCGGACCTGACTTTGACGCACGATTTAAACACACATGCAGGAAGCATCAGTATCGAAGGCAACTTTCTCAAGGTGGAAGATTTCCTCAAGCTATCCTCGGCGTTTGGGCGCCAGCTCAATCGTGGCTGGGAATTGACGGGGCAAGCGACTGCCGTTACCAAGTGGGAATGGAAACAGCCTTTCACCGGCAGGTGGAATGGCCGTGTTGGTTTCAACGAAGCAAATCTAACTGTCGCGGGGTTGAACCAGCCGCTGAAAATCTCCGAAAGCGCGCTGGATTGGGCCGACGGGCGGCGCATCGCGCGTGTGATGCATATCGAAGGGTTTGGCGGCATGTGGACAGGAAACATCGAGGAACCGGCACGGACCGATGAGGACAACGGCCCGAAGTGGATTTTTCGTCTGCGCGCGGACCAGTTGAACGCGGCAGACCTTGACCGCTGGGTTGGACCACGGGCACGTCCAAGCTGGTTGCAGCGGCTTTTGCCTCCGCTTCTCGGTGGATCAGCGCCGAGCACACCCGCAAGTGAACTGGTCCGCCGCGTCAATGCCGAAGGCGAGCTCGACATCGGGCAATTAACAATCGAAAAGTTGAAACTCGAACAAGTGCAGGCTAAGGGCTATCTCCGCGACTTGCGGCTCGACGTGCGCGAGGCGCAGGCGGAATGGGCCGGCGGCAAAGTGCGTGCAATAATAAATGCGAAGTTCCTGCCGCGGCCTGCCTATGATATTTCCGCCGAACTGGACCGCGTGAACCTCGCGCAACTGCCCGGAGCGGGCCGCATCGCGGAGCGCTTAGGTGGCTTTGCCACCGGCACTCTGCGCGTGAAAACCGAAGGTGTCGGCCGAGACGAACTTCTTGGAAAACTTGCCGGCCGCGGCGACTTTCATCTGAACAAAGTGGAGTTTCGTGGTTGGGACGTCAACGCCAGTGTCGCCGATGGAGAGGCACACGCCGGAGTCTCGCGCTGGGCCGCCGGCGAAGGCTCTCTCCGTTTGCAGGACAGCAGCATTTTGCTGGAGGATTTTCGTCTCGACGGCGGGCTGCAGTCCACGCTCGTGAATGGAACGCTCAGCTTTGGGCGAAACGCAGACCTGGCGATCGAAACAGTCAGCGCAAGAAAAAACAAAGGTCGCAGGGCTATTGAGTCCGGAACGGGACGCGTCTTGAAGATTTCAGGCCCTCTTGATGGTCCAAAAGTTTCCGTGGAAAAAGCAATTGTCCGCCAGCCCGCGGACTAGTTTTCGGCCGTTCAATGCAATCGACGTATTAAGTTTATGGAGGAACACGATCGATGAAGCGTCATGCTCTGTTCGGTACAGTCGTATTGCTGATTCTGATGCCTCGCGCGAACGCGCAAAAACCGTTCACGCTGGAACAGGTGATGAGTGCACCATTTCCCTCCAACCTGACGGCCGCAAAAAATGCAAACCGCATCGCCTGGGTTCTCGATCAAGAAGGCCGGCGAAATATCTGGGTTGCCGAAGGGCCTGCTTTCACGGCGCGGCAGCTCACAAAATACAATGAAGACGACGGCCAGGAGCTCCTCGACCTGCATTTTTCTTCGGATTCCAACACGATTGTCTACGTACGGGGTGAAGGGAAGAACGCTGCCGGCCAAGTGCCAAATCCCACAAGCAATCCTGCAGGAGCCGAGCAGGCAGTTTGGACCGTGGCGTGGAACGGGGGCGAGCCCAAGCGCGTCGACGCCGGCCATTCGCCGCAGATTTCTCCCCGCGGAACAGTCGCGTACGTCAAGGATGGGCAGATCTGGCTCGCGGCACTGGATGGAGCCGATAAGCCGCAACAATTAGTTGTTCGCGGGCAAAATTTCGGCCCACACTGGTCTCCCGATGGAAGCCGGCTGGCATTCGGTTCCGCGCGAACCGATCACGCATTCATTGGTGTCTATGACGCCGCCGCGAAGACTGTGCAGTTCTTGGCGCCATCCGTGGATTCCGACGGCAATCCCGCGTGGTCGCTCGATGGCAAGCGCATCGCCTTTGTGCGGCGGCCTGCCGAACCGCGAGACGAGCCGCAGGGTTTCTTCATCGCGCCGGATAAGCCGCGTCCTTGGGCGATTTGGATCGCGGATGTCTCCACAGGATCAGCAAAAGAAATCTGGCGTAGTAGCACGACGGCGCAGGGATCGTTTCCGCACATGGCCGAAGATACCGGAGGTGGCGTAATCAACTGGGCCGCCGGCAATCAACTCGTCATCGCTTCCGAAGAAGACGGCTGGCAGCATCTCTATACCCTTGCCGCCGAAGGTGGCGCCCCGAAACTGATCACTCCCGGCAATTGCGAAGTCGAGCAGTGGTCCCTTACTCCTGATAACAAAAGCATCTTGTTCAATTCAAATTGCGGCGACGTGGATCGCCGTCACTTGTGGAACGTCAGCGTATCCGGAAATCCTCCCACTCAGTGGACACGCGGCGACGGCATCGAATGGAGCCCGGTGATGCTCAATGACGGGCAGACTTTCACCTACTTAAGCTCCTCCGCAACTCATCCGGCAAGAGCGGTCGTAAGCGATTCGGCCGCTAAGGCAAAGCCTCCCCTAGCGCCCGAAACCCGGCCTAAGGATTTTCCCTCCGACAGTTTGGTCACGCCGCAGCAAACCATTTTCAAATCCACCGACGGCTTGGAGATTCATGCCCAGCTTTTTGTGCCAGTGGGATTGAAGCCCGGCGAAAAGCGCCCAGCCGTGATTTTTCTGCACGGGGGTCCCATCCGCCAGATGGTGCTCGGCTGGCACTACATGTACTACTACTCGAATTCCTACGCCATGAACCAATACCTCGCCAGCCGCGGTTACATCGTCCTGGCGCTGAATTACCGCAGCGGCATTGGTTACGGCCGCGCGTTTCGCGAAGCCCTGGGGCGCGCAGGGCGCGGCGCAACGGAATATCAGGATGTGGTCGCGGCCGGAAGGTATTTGCAAGGCCGCAGCGATGTCGACGCAAAACGCATCGGACTATGGGGCGGAAGTTACGGCGGCTATTTGACCGCGCTTGGACTCGGGCGCAACTCCGATCTGTTCGCGGCAGGCGTGGACCTCCACGGCGTGCATGACTGGCCGACCGACAACTGGGAAGGGAAGAATGTCCCCGCTGATCTGAACAAGCTGGCGCGCGATTCCTCTCCCGTTACCTCGGTCAACACTTGGAAATCGCCGGTGCTTTTTATCCACGGCGACGACGACCGCAATGTCTACTTCACGCAAACGGTGGATCTCGTCGCCCGCCTCCGCGAAAAAGGCGTCGAGATCGAACAGCTCGTTTTTCCCGATGACGTGCACGATTTTCTGCTGCACAGGCATTGGCTGGCGGCCTATCACGCGGCCAGCGATTTCTTTGATCGGCGCTTTAAGGTGCCGGGAAATTAGACATATTTCTGTAATCGCACTCGGAGCAGTTTCCGAAGAAGTTGCGCAGTATCACAGGCCATGAGACGCAATCTACTTCCTATCATCGTGTTGCTGCATTTCGCACCAGCCACTCTCTGCGCAGCCGACAGACGCGCCCGCTTCCTGCCTCAATTGCAGCCCGGCCAGATCATTACCTACCTCATCCGATTTCAGAGCGACAAGACTGTCAAGACCGAAAGCAGAGTTGTCGCGCCCATGGTGCCGAACGCCGCGCAAATTGACGCTCATGGTTTGCTGCGGATCGAAATTCTCGACGTTCAACAAACGGCCACCAGGCCGGCAATTCATGCGCGTGGCCAGTTTTTGACTCTGGACACTGGTGTTTGGATTAAGGGGCCGAAAGACAAAAAACCCAATTGGGACAAAGAGCGCGTGGATCCCAATGGCAAG
This sequence comes from Acidobacteria bacterium 13_2_20CM_57_17, assembly GCA_001914785.1. Lineage (GTDB taxonomy): Bacteria > Acidobacteriota > Terriglobia > Acidiferrales > UBA7541 > Acidiferrum. The sequence goes on from MNDE01000053.1 coordinate 20,929, forward strand.
ACCATCGAGTTCACGATTTCTCCAGATGGCTCGGCGAACGAAGTGAAAGGTCTGGATTCCCTCTTTCCCGAGCAGCAGCAAGCATGGCAGCAATGGGTAGCACGTTTCGCTTTGGCATGGGCTCTTCCTCCTGACGGAATGAAGTCCGGCGAGAAATGGAAGTCGGAGCAAGCGGAACCGTCGAGCACTCCCATCGCTGGATTGCAATGGGCGCGCGATTCCATCTATGTGCGCGACGAGCCGTGTCAGGCGAGCCAGCTTTCGCTCATGGGCGACGTCTCTCCCTCCAGTGGGCCTACCGATACCTGTGCGGTTCTGCTAACCACCGCAAAGCTCAAGCAGAATTCGTCGTCGAAGGATGCCACGCCTCAAGATTTTAAGCTGCATGAGCTACGCACCACGGGAACGGCAAAAGGTACGAACGAAATCATCACCTACGTTTCTTTGAAGAGCGGTCTTGTCGTCCGCGCTACGGAAGACGCTATTCAATTTATGGACGTCGTCGTCGCCCAGGCAGACGGCTCGAACCGCGTCCACTTCAATGTTGACGCCAAGAGTCATGCCGAAGTGCTCCTGGTGACGGAAACTCCCCTGAATCAGCCGTGATTCTAAACCGCCGCTACTTTTCCCCATCGAGGGCCGCAGCTTGCGAGGCGGAGTATAATGAAGGATTCGGCAGCGGCCGTCGAAGCTGCGGGAGACCCATCCCATGAAATTCAAGCTGCACAGCAATTATCAGCCGCGCGGCGACCAACCTGTCGCGATTGACCAGCTCTACGCTGGCGTGGAAGCGGGCGAAAAGCACCAGGTTCTCCTTGGTGTGACCGGGTCAGGCAAGACCTTCACTATGGCCAAGCTGATCGAGCAGGCCGGCCGCCCCGCGCTGGTTCTGGCACATAACAAAACTTTGGCCGCGCAGTTGTATCACGAGTTCAAGGGCTTCTTTCCGGAAAACGCCGTCGAATATTTCGTCAGCTATTACGATTTTTACCAGCCCGAAGCCTACGTTCCCTCCGCGGACATTTACATCGACAAGGAAGCCACCATCAACGATGAGCTGGACAAGCTGCGCATGAGCGCGACTCGCTCCCTGTTCGAACGCCGCGACGTTGTGATCGTCGCCTCCGTATCCTGCATCTACGGCCTCGGTTCTCCGGAAGCTTATTACGGCATGCTCGTCATGCTCGAAAAAGGTCAGCAGACTTCGCGCGAAGCGCTTCTGCGCCGGTTCGTGGATATACAATACGACCGCAGCGAGGATCTGCGCCGGGGCAGCTTCCGCGTCCGCGGCGACATGATCGAAATCTATCCCACCTACGAAGATCAGGCCTATCGCATCGAAATGTGGGGCGACCAGATTGATTCTCTCCGGCAAATCGATCCGCTTACCGCCGAGGTACGGGCGGGGCAGGAGGATTTGTCACGCGTTCCGATTTATCCGAAAACGCATTACGTCATGCCGCAGGAGCAGCGCGACCGCGCCATCGTCAGCATTCAGGAAGAGCTGTGGTGGTGGAAAAAAGAGATGGAAAAGCAGGGAAAATTTGTCGAGGCCCAACGCGTCGTCCAGCGCACCATGTTTGATATCGAAATGATGCGCACTATCGGCTACTGCCACGGCATCGAGAATTATTCACGCCACCTCAGCGGCCGTTTGCCTGGGGAAGCGCCCCCAACCCTGCTCGACTATGTGCCGCAGGACTACCTCATGTTCATTGATGAGTCGCACCAGACGGTTGGTCAAGTCCGCGGAATGTTCAACGGCGACCGCGCCCGCAAGCAAACGCTCGTGGACTACGGCTTTCGAATGCCCTCGGCGCTAGACAACCGGCCTTTGACCTTCGAGGAGTTCGAACACCGCGCCAATCAAGTTGTATATGTTTCTGCAACACCCGGGCCGTACGAGCTGACCAAAGCGGGCGGCGTAGTCGTGGAACAGGTGATTCGGCCCACAGGCCTGGTCGACCCCCAGGTCGAGATTCGTCCCGTGAAGGGCCAGGTCGATGACCTTCTGGAAGAAATTCGCGTGCGCTCCGAAAAGAATGAGCGCGTGCTGGTGACCACGCTGACGAAACGCATGGCCGAGGATTTGTCCGAATATTTTTCCGAAATCGGCG
>MNDE01000135.1 GCA_001914785.1 Acidobacteria bacterium 13_2_20CM_57_17
CTTCGCTATCACTTCGCCTCCATCAGGCTGTGAAGAGGACTTTCACCTCCAAGCTGTCAAACATGCTCGGCACACAACAGAAAGGGGCACGAACTGTCGTGCCCCTTATTTATTTTTCCCGGTTACGAATTTACTTCTTCTCTTCCTCGTTTTCTTCCTGCAAAACCGCGGCGGCGGCGACGGAATCATCCGCTTCGAGCCGCAGCAGACGAACTCCCTGGGTCGAGCGGCCGGCCTCGCGGATTTCGTTCGCATGCACGCGAATCACTTTGCCGTTGTGCGCGATGATCATGACGTCCGATTCTTCGGTCACTTGGAGCGTGGCCACGACGTACCCGTTTCGGTCCGTCGTCTTCATATTGACCACGCCTTTGCCCCCGCGTGATGTGATGCGGTATTCCGCCAGCGGCGTGCGCTTGCCGTAGCCCTTCTCGGAGACGGTCAGCATCAGCGTCACCAGCGAATCTTTGATCTGCTCGTTCTCGAGCTCCTCGAGATTCTGCGTTGTGGTTTTATGTTCCTTGGCGATGATCTCGAAGTCCGGCTGCACCGCGTCCATGCTCACCACGTAGTCGTCCTTTGCGAGATCCATGCCGTTCACGCCGCCGGCGTTGCGGCCCATCGGGCGCACTTCCGTTTCGCGGAAGAGGATCGCCTGGCCGTCGTGGCTGGCGAGGAAAATCATTTTCTTTCCGTCGGTGAGTTTCGCGCCGATCAACTCGTCCTTGGCGTCGAGCGTGACGGCGATGATACCGGTCGAGCGTGGGTTGGAGAATTCCGTCAGCGCCGATTTTTTCACCGTGCCGCTCTTCGTGGCCATGAACACAAATTTGTCCGCTTCTTCCAGGTTGCGCGCCGAGACAAGCGCGGTGAGTTTTTCGTCTTCCTGGAATTTCACCAGGCTGGAAATCGCCTTGCCGCGCGTGGCCGCCGCCGCTTCCGGCAACTCGTACACTTTCAGCCAGTAAACGCGGCCCTTCGACGTAAACAGCAAAATGTAACTGTGCGCCGACGCAATAAAAAGATGCTCGACGAAATCTTCTTCCTTAGTCTTCGCGCCGATGCGTCCCTTGCCGCCGCGCGATTGATGCCGGTAGGTATCCGCCGCCGTGCGCTTGATGTAGCCCGCGTGGCTCACGGTAATCAGCATCTCCGTGTCGGCGATCAAGTCTTCGAGCTTGATTTCATCGACCTTGTCGACGATCTGCGTGCGCCGGTCGTCGCCGTAATCTTTCTGGATTTCCTTCAGCTCGCCGATGATTACGGACTTCAGCTTTTTCTCGCTCGCGAGAATTTCTTCCAGCTCCGTGATGCGCTCGCGGATGGATTTCAATTCCTTCAGGATTTCGTCGACGGAGAGCTGGGTCAGGCGGTGCAGTTGTAATTCGAGGATCGCATCCACCTGAACGGGCGTCAGGCCTCCGGTAATCGCGCGCGCTGTTTCGCCTTCGATTCCGCCGAGCTTGTACTTTCTGCCGTCCAGCTTGACGCCTTCGATCCTCCTGGATTTTCCGTTTTCCGTGACCGTAACGTCCTGCTCGGAGAAAAACTTGAGCAGGTTTTCCTTGGCCTCGGCGCGGCTAGCGGATCCGCGGATGATGCGAATCACGTCGTCCAGATGATCGAGCGCCACCTGGTAGCCGGTTAGAATATGTTCGCGCTCGCGCGCTTTGCGCAGCTCGAAACGCGTGCGCCGCACCACCACGTCGCGACGGTGGTCGATGAAGAGCCGGATGAATTCCAGCAGCCCCATCTCTTTGGGCTGTCCGCCGGCAATCGCCAGCATGATCATGCCGAACGATTCCTGCATCTGGGTGTGCTTGAACAGGTTGTTCAGAACGAGTTGCGATTCCTCTCCGCGTTTCAGCTCCACCACGACGCGCATGCCGTCGCGGTCGCTTTCATCGCGCACGTCCGCAATGCCGTCGATCTTCTTGTTCTGCGCCAACTCAGCGATGCGCTTGATGAGCGTGGCTTTGTTGACCTGGTACGGAATTTCCGTGATGACGATGTTTTCGCGGTCTTTGCCGGATTCCTCGATGGCGGCCTTCGCGCGCATCGTAAAGCTGCCGCGGCCGGACTTGTACGCCGCCTCGATGCCTTCGCGACCGGCAATGTAGCCGCCGGTCGGAAAGTCCGGACCAGGCACGAGCTTCATCACTTCTTTCAAAGTCGTTTCCGGCTTCTCGATCAGCAGCATGGTGGCATCGACGATTTCGCGCAGGTTGTGCGGCGGAATGTTTGTAGCCATGCCGACGGCGATGCCGCTCGCGCCATTGACCAGCAGATTCGGCACGCGCGTGGGGAGAACCGTGGGCTCTTTTTCCGTTTCGTCGAAGTTCGGCGTGAATTCGACGGTTTCCTTCTCGATGTCGGCGAGCAATTCTTCCGCGATTTTCGAGAGCCGCGCTTCCGTGTACCGCATCGCCGCGGGCATGTCGCCGTCAACGGAGCCGAAGTTGCCCTGGCCGTCCACCAGCGGATAGCGCATGTTGAAGTCCTGCGCCATGCGCACCAGCGCGTCATAGACCGGCGTGTCGCCGTGCGGGTGATATTTGCCGAGGACTTCGCCGACGATCTTGGCGCATTTGCGGTATGGCCTCGTCGACGTGAGTCCCAGCTCGTACATGCCGAAAAGAATCCGCCGGTGCACGGGCTTCAAGCCGTCGCGCACGTCGGGCAGCGCGCGCCCGATGATCACGCTCATCGAATAGTCGAGGTACGACTTCCTCATCTCGGCTTCAATGTCGACCGGAATCATTACCGATAGGTTTTGTTCGTCCGCCATTTCCCCTCGCTGTTACGCCTTACGCCTGGATTACCGTGGCAGCTTCCACATGCTCCGTGTCGCGCGGCCACTCGACGACATTTTTCGATAAGACAAACTCTTAAGGCTTCCGTTTTTGCTGCTGGGCCCTCTTAATGGCCTGAGCATCGGCAACGTCCTGCTCCCGGCCACTTGCAATCTTTGCGGAGATGAAATTCGCAGAAAGAACGCTTTCCGAATCCAGAGGCACTTCCAGGCGGTTCGGCCAGCATGCCTCAAATTGAACGCCCGGAATCTCAGGAAAAATCTCAATTTGGCAGGGGGGCGCGCCAATGCGAAAAAAAGTGCCTGGTTCTAGAAATTGCCTTTTGTCCATGGTTTTCAGCGGTGCTCCAAACCGGATCAACGCTTCGTACACGGCACCAATATTGGCCGGCTCTGGACTCACAAAGATATCCATGTCCTTGGTTGCACGGGGCTGGGCATGAACACTCACCGCCCATCCTCCAATAATCAGATACCTAACACGACAAGCGCGGAAGGCAGACAGGAGATCGCAAAAATTGCCGTCTAATTTCAGCTTCATTACCGCGCTCCTCGAAGAAAGCAAAGCTAAGTTCCTGCGTGGCCGCAAGCCGCTCGATGGGCGGTCTACTCTGCCAGTAGGCATACTCCTCGTCCTTGGACTGCAGAAGGGTTCCCGGATTGCGCTTGAGGATACGCACGGTCGTTTCGATTGCATTCTTCATAAAACTCGCCCTCCCCGGTCCTTGACGACACGTTCCTGCGCCCAAGCCTTCACCGTATCGAATGCATCTGCGGAATTCGTGAAGCGCCGCGCCGCGAATGCAGCTTCGATCTCACGCAAAAATGCTTCACGCTCTGCCTCGCTTGCAAACTCGATCGCTACGCCCCGATCGTTGTCAGGCGTATTCGTCGGCGTCGCGCGAAACTCGCTGACGCTCAACCCCCGCAGGCCCGGCAGCGTGGCCCAGCCCAACTGATGCATCATGGCTGGCTCGTGCTGCGCGGCCGCAAAACGAAATAGATCACCACGCCGAAAGCCAAAACAACCAAGAGGCCGATCGAGTCGGCGACCACAAAAGTTCGCAAGCCTTCGGCTCCGGATGTGTCGCCGAGTTGAACGGCTCCACGCCACGCCCGCATTTCGTGCACCAGCCGCGGCAGTCGAAATCCAAATGTGGCCACTGCCGCGAGAACCAGACCCCAGCGAATCGCGCTGCGAATGGACCCGCCGTCAGCCTTGGATTCGCCCGCCACGCGTCAGATATCCAGGTTCACGACTTCAAGCGCGTTGTCCTCGATGAATTTGCGGCGCGCTTCCACGTTTTCGCCCATCAGCGTGGTGAAAATATCTTCGGCGGCCACGGCATCCTCTAACTTCACTTTGAGCAGCGTGCGCGTATCGGCGTTCATGGTGGTTTCCCAGAGCTGCGACGGATTCATTTCGCCCAGGCCCTTGAACCGCGTGATGGTGAAATCTTTTTTCGCGTCCTCCATCACGTAACTCAGCACGTCCTGCGCTCTCTCTTTGACGGCTTTGTCGCCATTGCGTGACACAGTGAACGGCGGCTTGTTGAATTCGTCGATCTGTTTCGCCAGCGCGCGCAGACGCTTGTATTCCGCGGTCGCCGCCAGCGCCCAGTTGATTTTGGAATTGTTCGGCGCATCCAGCAGGATTTCGTACAAGCTGTGTTCTTCGTCGAAGGCGACTTTTCCTTCGAGCTTCAGTTTTGCCTTTTCAATGTCCTTCAGGAGTTTGTCGACGGATTTCTTTTCTTCAAACTCCGTCTTCTTGTCCAACCCGCTCTCCGCCAGGACTTCCGCCAGCTTCGGCTCTTTCAACCGCCGTCCGAGTTTCGCAGCGACCGCCGCGTATTCCTGCACGTTGAGCAGAAAGGAAGTCAAGCCCGCGCCCTGCAGCGTCACGCCTTCCTTGGCTTTCACCACGTGGTCTTCCGTGGCGCGCTTCATCAATTCGCGCGCGAAGTCCCGTTCGTCGCGAATGTATTTTTCCGTCTTGCCTCGCTTCACGCGGTAGAGTGGCGGCTGCGCAATGTAGATGTGCTCGCGATCGATGAGCTCTTTCATGTGCCGGAAGAAAAACGTCAGCAGCAGCGTGCGGATGTGGCTGCCGTCCACGTCCGCGTCGGTCATCAAAATGATTTTGTGGTAGCGGAGCTTGCCGGCGTCGAAATCGTCCTTGCCGATGCCGGTGCCGAGCGCTGTGATGATGGCGCGGATTTCCTCGTGGCCCAACATCTTGTCGTACCGCGCTTTTTCGACGTTGAGGATTTTCCCTTTGAGCGGCAGGATCGCCTGGTATTTTCTGTCCCGCCCCTGCTTGGCCGAGCCTCCGGCCGATTCGCCCTCGACCACGAACAGATTTACGGCGTGTCAGCTCGCGGGCTTTGCGGGCGGCTTCGCGGGCACGCGCGGCTTCAATACACTTGCCGATAATCCGGCGCGCCACGGTCGAATGCTTGTCGAACCATTCGCCGAGCTTTTCGTTGACGAGCTGCTCCACATCGCCCTTGATGTCGCTGTTCAGCTTGCCCTTGGTCTGCCCCTCGAATTGCGGCTGCGGCAGCCGCACGCTCACTACGGCCACGAGACCTTCGCGCACGTCATCGCCGGTGATGGTGACTTCGTCCTTCTGCTCCTTGAGCATGCCCGCCGCAGACGCGAAGTTGTTAATTGACCGCGTCAGCGCGGAACGAAATCCGGAAAGGTGCGTGCCGCCATCCACCGTGTTGATGGTGTTCGCGAACGCAAAAATATTTTCGCCGTAAGTATCGTTGTATTGCAGCGCGATTTCGATTTCGACATTCCCGCGCTTGCCTTCCATGTAGATCGGGGAATCATGCAGCGTGGATTTTCCGCGGTTGAGGTGTTTTACAAATTCCCCGATACCGCCAGTGAACTTGAATTCCGCGGTTTTCTCCGTGCGCTCGTCGGTGAGCGTGATTTTCAGCCCTTTGTTCAGGAAGGCCAGCTCGCGCAAGCGCTGCGACAGCGTATCAAAGCTGTACTCCGTCTTATCGAAGATCGTCGGATCAGGATGGAACGTGACTATTGTTCCGGTCTTGCGGGTTTTGCCGGTCTGCTTCAGCTTGTTGGTGGGTTTGCCCTTTTCGTACGTCTGTTCCCACACGGCACCATCGCGCGAAATTTCCAGCTCGAGCCAATCGGAAAGCGCGTTGACGACGGAAACGCCGACACCGTGCAAGCCGCCGGAAACTTTGTAGGTGTCGCTGTCGAATTTTCCGCCGGCGTGCAGCACCGTCAGCACCACTTCCGCCGCGGGGCGCTTTTCCGTTTGGTGCATGTCCACGGGAATGCCGCGGCCGTTGTCCACGACTGTGACGGAGTTGTCCGCGTGCACCGTCACGTTGATCTCATCCGCGAAACCGGCCATCGCTTCGTCCACCGAATTGTCCACGACTTCCCAAACAAGGTGGTGCAAGCCCATCTCACCGGTCGACCCGATGTACATCGCGGGACGCAAGCGAACTGCTTCCAGCCCCCCGAGAACCTTGATCGATTTCGCGTCGTACTTGTGGCCGCCTTGCGGCGTGCTGCTCACGTTTTCTTTGTCGCCCATGTCATCTCCTGGCGTTGCAACGGCTGACGCAAACCTGCGGCGCTGAACGGACCCCGAGCTATTCGGAGCAAGCGTCCGCGCTTAAACTCTTTTCTGTGAAGCAAGGAAGGCGTGTGTTCGGAATGTTCCGATCGTCATTTTCGTGCGGCCGCAAAAGCGGCCGACGCCTTACCCTTTGATTCTGGTTTCACTGGGCAAATCCAGAACTCGTAGGGTTCCTGCTCCATCCCGTCTCGCGCAGCGAGACGTGGCGAAGACTCATGTTTCTCCAGGTCCGTGCCCCCGGGGCTCCTGGCGCGAAGCGCAAATTCCGGGTCACTTTTACCTGGCGGACGTGTCGATTTGGAGGATGCGAATCAGCGAATCGACAACTCCAAAATTATACTCGATTTGGATGGATTTCTCAAGCGCGAACGGGACGCACACACGGAAATAAGTGGTGTATTTCCCTAAGTTTACGTGTGACATTTGGCGGTGCAAATGAAATCAAAAAAGGCGCCTTTCAAAGCGCCTTTTTTGTTGGAATTTTCTCCTATTTTTATCGCTTCAGATGCGCATGGGCATGATGATGTAGCGGTAGCGGTACGACTCATCAGCCAGCGGGCGCATTTGCCCGGCGGATTGTTCGTCCTTCAGCTCGATGCTGATCGGGCCATCCGCCGCGGCGCCAAGAAAATCCAGCATGTAGCTGGAATTGAATCCGATGGCGATGGGATCGCCCTTAAATTCTTTCTCGATACTTTCTTTGGCTTCGCCGTATTCCGGGCTCGAGGCGGAAATTTCGATGCCTTCTTTGGAAACGGCTAGCTTAACCGCGTGGGAACGTTGATCGGCAAGCTGCGAGACGCGGCGCACGGCATCGCTCAATTCCCCGCGCTCGATAACCACATTTTTGTTATTGTCCCGCGGCAGCACCGCTTCATAATTCGGGAACTGTCCAGTGAGGATGCGTGAAATCAACAGCCGATGGCCTACCTGGAAAAAGAGGTGACTCTCGTCTTTCGCAAATTCGATGTGCGCGTCGGAGCCGGCAGCGCTGGAGAGTTTTTCGACTTCGTCCATGGCCTTCTTCGGGATAAGAACTTTCACTTCGCCGTTCAACCCTGTGAGTTTGTGATCCGTTTCCGCGAGCGCCAGACGGTGGCCGTCCGTCGCCACCATCGCCAGCGTGTCAGGCTTCAGAATTAACAGGCCACCATTCAGCGTGTAGCGCGACTCTTCCATGGAAATCGCAAACTTTGTTTTTCGTATGAGGTTCTCAATGATGGGAGCGGGAATCTTCACGAGCGTGTGTGGCATTACCGGCAGCGCGGGGAAATTCTCTTTCGCCATGCCCACCAGTTTGTATTTCTTCTTATCGCTGACGATTTCCACCCAGTGATTTTCCAGCAGCTTGACCTTAATCTCGCCTTCGGGCAGTAGACGCACAAGTTCCAGCAGCTTCTTGGCAGGGATGGTTCCGGCGCCTTCTTTCTTGATCTTGGCTTCGCATGACGTGCGAATGCTCAGCTCAAGGTCAGTCGCAGTGATCGTCAACTGGCTTCCCTTGGCTTCGACCAGTAGATTCGACAGAATGGGAATCGTGGTCTTGCGTTCGACGACGCCCTGCGTGGTCGAGAGTTCATTCAACAGCGCGGACTTTGTGACGCTGAATTCCATCGATTGATGTTCCTCGCGTGCCGTTCCAGGTGCGGTCATTGTGAAGTTTACCCTCGATCAGGCCTGGGACGAGGCCTCCGTTGCTCATTTCTACCGCTGCCGTACTCTACTCGCTTTTTGCCAAAGTATAAAGCCCGCCGCGCGGCGCCGCTCTGTGGAAATACGTGGGAAAACCTCTTCCACTTGGCTGACGTTGCCTTAAACACTAAACGCAACAACAAACCACAAGCAAGCACCACCGATACAACAGAATCCTTTTCGGATTTTAGAGAGTTATAAAGCTTGTTGTTGTGATGATCGCTGTGAATCTGTGGATACGTCGGAAACTCCAACCACACAATGGATTTATAGAACTGCTTTGCGAGTGGCAATTTGTGAGAATCTCGGAAAACTGGCGGCTTGCCAGCTAGGGTGTCACGAAATCCGAGAATTGATCCACTCCCATCAACATATTTTCCGCACGTTTCTCAAGCCTTCTCCACAGCACTTGACTGAGTGATTGCACTCAATCTCGAAATAGTCCTAGGCGCGCAGATTGTTGTAGAAGCAAAAAAGGAAACACAGGCGGAAAGGGAGGACCCGCGTCTCGGACTATGCTGAGAGGGAAAGGGCGGCCACTACTGCAATGCGTCCATCAAACGAGTGATCGTTCGGTTTAAGTCTTTGTCGGACCTGCGCAATTCTTCGATCTTGTTGATGGAATGCAACACCGTGGTGTGGTGCTTGCCGCCGAACTGACGGCCAATCTCCGGAAGCGAGGCGGTCGTGAGCTGCTTGACGATGTACATCGCCACTTGGCGCGGGAAAGCAATCGCGCGCGTGTTGCTGCGAACTTTCAGATCCTGTTCGCGAAGGTTGTAGTGCTCGCTCACGCGTTTCTGGATCAGGTCGATGGTGACGCGCTTTTCCTGGGAAGCGATGATGTTCCGCAGCACCTGTTGCGCGGTCCCCAGCGAAATCGTCGCACCCGTCAACGAAGCGTAAGCCATCAGCCGCGTCAAGGCGCCTTCGAGTTCGCGCACGTTAGACTTGATGGCTCGCGCGATGTATTCCGCCACGTCGTCCGGCAGACTGAAGTGGTCGTTTTCGGCCTTTTTCTGCAGGATGGCAATCTTGGTTTCGAGGTCCGGCGGCTGAATGTCCGCAATCAGCCCCCATTCAAACCGCGAGCGCAGCCGTTCCTCGATGGAGTTGATGTCCTTCGGCAGGCAGTCCGAGGAAATCACAATCTGTTTCTGCTGTTCGTAGAGCGCGTT
>MNDE01000049.1 GCA_001914785.1 Acidobacteria bacterium 13_2_20CM_57_17
GCTGCGTTGAAAACGTCTTTCCTCCATCCTCGGAGTAGAACATCGGCGCACCAAGCTCCCAGATGCGGAGATCGTTATTGGGATCGATGCGAACCTGGCTGTAATACGACGGCCGGGGATTCGTATCGCCCATCTTCTTCCAGGTTTCACCTTTGTCCTCGCTGCGGTAGGTCCCGCCTTTTTCGTGCTGCACGATGGCGTAGACGATGTTGGGGTCTTTGCGATAGATATCCAGCCCGATGCGGCCAGTGTCTCCGCCGTTTTCGTAAGGCAGTCCCTTAGTCAGTTTTCTCCAATTTGCGCCACCGTCCGTGGTTTTATAGATCGCGCTGCCGGGTCCGCCTCCGTTGAACCCGAAGGGCGTGCGGCGCCGCTCGTACGCTGCGGCGTATAGAGTGTCCGGACTCTCCGGGTCTATCGCGATGTCGCTTGCACCGGTGTCGTCGTTGATCTTCAGCACTTGCGACCACGTTTTCCCGCCATCAGACGTCTTGTAAACTCCGCGGTCGGGATTCGCATCCCACAAATGTCCCAGCGCCGCAACATACACGACGTCCGGATTTTTCGGATGAATCACGATGCGCCCGATATGCCGCGTCGCCTCTAGCCCCATCTTCTTCCAGGTTTTCCCGCCGTCGAGCGACTTGTACGCCCCATCGCCCCAGGAGGAGCTCTGGCGGTTGTTCGGCTCGCCCGTTCCGACCCACACGATGGACGGGTCCGAGGGAGCAATCGCGATATCGCCAATCGTCGATACGCCTTCCTTATCGAAGATCGGCTCCCAGGTTGTGCCGTTATTGGTTGTTTTCCATATGCCACCCGAGGCCGTGCCCACGTATACGATGTTCGGATTGCTCTCCACCACGGCGAAATCATCGATGCGCCCGCCCATCGTCGCCGGACCTATTTCGCGGAATTCGAGATTCTTGAATTTATCTGTGGGACTTGGCTGGTCGGCGGGCGCTGCCTTCGAAGTCATCGCAAACACGCCGAGAAAGATCGCGCAAACCAGAATCGTCCGAAGTGCATTCCACACAAGCTTCATTTCCATCCCCCTGTTTAGAAGGCCCGGCATGTTACTCCGGCTGGGCCGTTTGGCGCATCAAGTGTTTTGAAAGGGCAAACCAACCCGGTGCAAAGAAAGACGCGCAATGGCGTCGCTCCGTTTCACGCGCAGGGATTCTTTCTCGATGCCATACCATGCTGTCTCTGCGTGCAACTCATGGACTTCCCTTGCCTTCAAATCCCTACGACCGCATGCTAGGCTATCCAACGGTTTTCACTGACTGCATGTTCCGAGTGAATCGCTATCCTCATTCACAGTTTCCCGCCGCGCTCTGCGTTTTTCCTTTCCTGAGTGCACTGCTTCTCATACTCACAGCCACGGCGCCACGCATCGCGTCGGCGCAACAAGGCCGCTTGTCTTCCGCCAAGGGTGGAGTCGCTAATTTGGAGGCGAAAACACAGGGCCGCAAAGGCGATGTCACAACTGCCGACGGCGACGTGGACATCCATTACGGGGACACCCGCCTTCGCGCTGACCACGTCGAATACAACGGAAAAACCTATGAAGCCACGGCGACCGGGCACGTCCAGCTTGACTACGGCAACCAGCATCTCGGAGCCGACGAAGCTCACTACAACGTTAGCACCGGTCACGGCCTCTTTCACAACGTCCGGGGAACCGTAAAGATCGAGCGGCGGCCCAATCCGGTGCTCCTAGTTTCCGATAATCCGCTGTACTTCGAGGCACGGGACGTCGAGCGCTTTCCTGGAGATGTCTACCTTGTTCATCGCGCGTGGATCACCATCTGCGACCCAGAGCACCCCAAGTGGCAGTTCTACGCGCCCAACGCGCGCATTCGCCTGGATAAGACCGTCGCGCTCGTCAACGCCAACTTCCGTCTTTTCCGTGTGCCCTTGATCTGGCTTCCTTACGCCACAGCTCCCGCGGGCCGCAAAGTGCGGGCAACTGGTTTTCTGATTCCTGATATCGGCCAAAGCTCGCGCAAGGGCTTTATTCTGGGTGATGCTTTTTATCTGGCTCCCAATCCGTGGATGGACGCCACGGTTGGCGCGCAATTCATGAGCCGCCGCGGCGTCCTCGAGCGCGGAACATTCCGCGCCAAGCCCTTTGAAAATACTGCGATTGAGTACACGTATTTTGGGGTCGAGGACCGCGGCCTTCTCAACCCGGACGGCACACGCAGCCCTCAGGGTGGCGAACAACAGAGGCTGGAAATTCAATCCCTGCTTCCTGGCGGCTGGCGCTTCGTGACGGACTACAACCATCTTTCCTCTCTTACATTCCGTCTGGCTTTCGCCGACTCCTTCGGGGAAGCCATAAACTCCGAAGTGCGCAGCGCCACTTTCTTATCGAACAATTTCCGCGGCTTCAGCCTGAATTTCGCGGGCCTCAGCGACAAAAGCTTTCTCACCCTGCCGGTCGCCGCAACTGCGACTCCCGCCACTAGCGTTACCCTTCGTAATCTTCCGGAAGCGCGATTTGGCTTGGTCGAGCAGGCTCCCTTGCGCAGCCTGCCCGTCTACTTCGGCTTCGATGGGTTTGCAGGCGTCGTATTCCGAAGTGATGAAGATATTCGAACTTCAAATTTCGTCGATCGCTACGAATTGGCGCCGCGGGTTACTGTGCCGCTGCATTTCGGACGGTGGCTCGGCGTGACCACTTCCGCTGTGTTTCGCACCACGCGCTATGGGGATTCCTTTGATTCCGCCGGCCAAGTCAGTCCCATTGCCATTTCCCGCAACAGCGGCGAGTTCACTCTCGAACTTCGGCCGCCTACACTTGAACGATTCTTCGACCGTGCTCCCCTGAAGAAGGGCAAGACCCGGCGACGGTACAAGCACACTATCGAACCGGCGCTTGCCTACCGTTACGTCACGGGAGTGAATCGCTTTGCGCAGTTTGTGCGTTTCGATTCGGACACCACGCTGACGAACACCAGCGAAGTCGAATATGGCTTTACGCAACGGCTGTTCCGGAAAGACGGCGACGGACAGCCCGAGGAGTTGGTTTCGTGGCGCATCGTCCAGAAGCACTACTTTGATCCGACGTTCGGCGGCGCCATCGTCAATGGCCAGCGCAACGTCTTCCAGGCGCTCGATTCCATCTCGCCTTTCGCCTTCGCGTTTGGGCCTCGCAACTGGTCGCCGATCGTCAGCGATTTCAAAATCACTCCCGGCGGTCCCTACGACCTGGAGCAAATTCTTCAGTACGATCCACAGATCCAGAGACTCGTCACCATCGGCACGCTGCTGAAGGTGAAGCCGTACCGGGAATTTTTTGCCACTGCTGCTTTCATCCGCCTGAATGACAATCCGACACTCGGCGATCTTCCTCCTCAGCCTCCTCCGGTGCTGCCCATTTTTCAGCAGCTCCTTTCGAACCAGGTTCGCGGGCTGGTCGGCTACGGCAGCGAGTCACGCAGGGGTTTTAATCTGATCACCGGTCTCGGCTACGATTTCGAAAACAAGACGCTGCAAAACCAGATCGTCCAGATGAGTTACAACGGGGGCTGCTGCGGACTCGCTGTCGAGTACCGGCGCATTAACCTCGGGCAGGTACGCGCGGAGAATCAGTTCCGTCTCGCATTCATCATCGCCAACATTGGCGCCTTCGGGAATTTGCGCCATCAGGAAAAGATTTTTTAGCGGGGGGTTGCGGGAAGCCAAGAGCTTCAGCTTGGGTACCTTCTGTTGTGATTTAATGTGGCGCACAATGAACGACACTGATCTGGCACTTGCGTCCATCGAGGAAATCGGAAGACTTTTCCGCAAGCACAAACTTTCGCCCGTGGAAGTCACCGAGCTTATGCTCGCACGCATCGAGTTGGTCAATCCCAAACTCAACGCCTACATCACCGTCACCGCTGAACTTGCACTTGCTCAGGCCAAAAAAGCCGAATCGGAGTTGTTTGCGCCGCACGGCCGAAAAGGGCATCGTGATCGCGGCCCGCTGCATGGCATCCCTGTCTCGTTGAAGGACAACATTTACACCGCGGGCATCCGTACCACGGCTGGTTCCAAGATTCTGAAAGATTTCATTCCAAAAGAAGACGCTGCCGTCGTCGGCCAGCTCAGGGAAGCGGGCGCGGTTTTGCTAGGCAAGGCCAACATGCACGAGTTCGCCTACGGCGTAACATCCAACAACCCGCATTATGGTCCTGTCCGCAATCCGTGGGATCTCGCGCGCATCCCTGGAGGCTCCAGCGGCGGGTCCGCAGCGGCCGTCGCCGCGGGACTTTGCTACGGAAGCATTGGAACGGACACCGGCGGCTCCATCCGTATTCCCGCGTCCCTCTGCGGCGTTGCGGGACTAAAACCGACCTGGGGCCGCATTTCTTGTAAAGGCATTCTGCCGCTGTCTCCTGCTCTCGATTGCGCTGGGCCGCTGGCTCGGACCGTAGGTGACGTCGCCACTCTGACGGGAATTCTGTACTTGCGCGTGGGCCGCGAGCCGAACATGGCAAAAGTTTCGGCTTTGCGGACGAATGCAAGAAAGTTTTGCCTGGGAATTCCGCGTCAACTGTTCTTCGATGCTCTTTCAAATGAAGTACGAAGTGCGTTTGACTCCGCGTTGCGCGAGCTTTCCCGCGCTGGCATCACCACGAAAGAAATTTCCGTCCCGCTGCTCGATGAAACCGAAGATGCGGGCAATCATATCGCCTGGACGGAAGCAACTCTCTACCACCAGCAACAGGGATATTTCCCAGCACACGCCGCGGAATACGGCGACGACGTCCGTTCAAGGCTGGAAATGGGAAACAAAGTGCTGGCGGTTGACTATTTGCGCGCGCTGGAGATTCAGAGACAATTCATCCAACAGTTGCATCTGGCTCTGGCAGAAGCGGATGTGGATGCCATCATTTTCCCTTCAACTGCGATTGAGGCTCTGCGATTGGATCAGGAAACCATTCGCCTCGGGGCGCACGAGCATCCGGCTCGCGCTTTGTTGTTGCGCCACAACCGTCCGGCAAATCTCGCCGGCGTACCAGCTGTTTCCGTTCCGTGCGGATTTACGCACTCAGGATTGCCCACCGGTTTGCAAATCATGGGCGGTGTCTCAAGCGAGGCGCTGTTGCTCCGCATCGCGAAAATCTTTGAGCGTTCCCATCCTCAACATCGCAGGCCGCCGGTCTAGCGTGCTGTCGTTGCAACGGCGCCTCGCGTCTTCATGATCCAACTGCCGATCACAAAGCCCAGCGTACCCGTCATTATTCCGCCGAACACATCCGCCACGTAATGGTTTCGCACGTAAACTGTTGAAACGCACATACACAGGACGAACGGGAGGAATATCCAAAAGAGCCACCGTTTGTGCCGCCACGCTCCCAACAGGGCAGCGACCGCTCCTGCTACGTGCTGCGAGGGAAACGCCGCGCCGTGCACTCTTCCGCACTTTTCGATCAGGTTGATGAGCGCCGTGAATGGTCCGCCCACGAGGTCGCCGTGCCACATGCCCGCAAAAGTAAACCACGGGCTTTGCACGGGAAAAAACATTGAGATCACGTAGCCGAGGGCGTAGCCAACAGCCGAATACGTCATCACTCCCCAATAGCTTTCCCAGTCACGCCGGTAGTAGAGAATCCCGCCTAGAATCAGCAGAAAAAGAAAGTACGTGAAGTACGCGAATTGCATGAATTCGTTCACTGCGCGGTGCGCAAAGCGCTCAAGCCACAACGAAGGACTCACACCCGTCAGCCATTGATCAAACGCGATCAGCTTCGCATCCTGCCACGTGGGAGTCACCAGATGCACGAGCTTTCCGAGCTCCTCAAAACAAAACAGAAAAAATAGATGTGGATACCAATGCCGCCAGAAACGCCAGAACCTTGAGGCGGCAGTTTCCCCTTGCCGATTCGCTTGCCTCCCGACTTTGGCCTCCAAGAGGCACAGCGTCAGGATTAGCGCCGCGACCAACGCTTGGATGCCGAACAACCTCACGGGGTGCGCGAGATTTTCCGCAAACACGGCGATCAGGGCGCTCGATGTAGTCAAATACCCCAGCGCCACCCATTCGAATGCTCCGCACGACTCCCAGGCCGCTGCTGCTTCGCGCGTGAACAACGAAGCGATTCCTTTCTTTCCCGCTTCAAAGCTGACAGCGCTTCCTTCGACTTCCGTGGCACGCGCTTCCGCACGCCAGGCGAGCGCTGCTTCGTCTCCTCTATAGCTATGTCGCTGCGCCTCGTTCATTCAGCATTCTCCGGCCTCGCGAGTTCCATCCGGCAACCTCGGTGCGCTCTGTGCTCTTCGTCGCAAGGCGATTGATTGTTCTTTTCGTTCCAATTCAATACTGGCCACGCGCGCGACCGCGCAATGCTCGCAAGGTCTTTCGTTGGATTCACGGCCACTGGCCTGCCGACCGCCGCCATCAGCCACCGGTCAGTTAAGTGGTCGCCATACGCGTAGCACCGCTCCAGATCAAGCTGCATCTCTTCCGCCAGCCGTTTCGCCGCACGCGCCTTTACTTCCCCAAACATTGCTTCTCCCAAGATTCTTCCCGTCCACTTGCCGCTCTTTTCTTCCAAACGCGTGGCGCACACGCGAATCTTCGCGATAATTCCGCGTTCAGCAAGCTGGGCCTCTATGGCGTCCGCGGCTCCCCGTGCCAACGGCTCAAGCGTCCCGCTCACCAGCACGATTTCGTGGCCCTGCTTCGCGTGCCATGCCACTCTCTCAACGGCTTGCGCAAAAAAGGCCGGGACAGGCAATCGTGGATTGCACCTCGGAGGAGCCGACGCCTGTCCCTCGGCCTGGTGGCCGCCTTTGTGCCAAGGGGTGACATGCCTGTCTCTCTCGCCACACTCGTCAAGAATATGTACACTGCGGAGATATATTTTGTTCGCCTCCAAAATTGCGTTGATTCCGCGCGGCAAAAGCCGCATCCCTTCCCTCAACCACAGAAAATAGTTTCTTATGGGAATTTCTTTCCGGTATCTCAGAATCCGGAAAAATCTTCTCTCCAGCGACGGCAGGGGCATGAGCGTTCCATCTAAGTCAAGGAATGCCGCGATGTTTCTTTCCGACTCGTTTACTTCCTTTATCTCCTTGACGCCCTTTTGCGTTTTCATGCCGCCTCCTGTGCTGGACTCTTCGCTCCGCGCGCCAGCCCCGCGTTGCTGGCAAAGTATTTCCACCCCTCCGCCAAAACAGGCAGCCCACGCAGCAGGCAAAACGCAGCCGTCATCCACGTCAGGACAAGCGCCCCCACGCGAATCGTGGCGTGCGCATCCGCCGCCAGTTCACCCAGCAGCGCGACCGGCCCGCGCGTAAGGGCGAGCTCCAGCCCCAAATAACAAAAGCACAGGCACTTCATCGCCGCATACAAACCGCGGCTCCAGCGCGACGCCACGAGCGCCTGCCCCCACCACGTGCGTAGCATGGCGTTCGCTCCCCAGCCGGAATGTCCCGCTTTCATCGCCAGTCCGCGGAGAAAATCCGTCGCCGCCCCGCGCGCAAAAAACAAAACCGGCAGCCACAGCGACACCATCCCTACAACCGCGAAATATGTGAAATAGACGTTTTCGATCATGCGGTCGCCGAGGATATCCAGTTGCGCGCCCACGGGCGTGGCCATTTTTTTCTTCCGAGCGATGTGTCCGTCAAGCGCATCCAGCGCAATCGCCGCCACGGTCAGCCCCACGGCCGTGAGGTTGGCCCACGCGCCGCGCCCGAACAGACACACGGCCCCAAATCCCACGGCAACCCGCAGCAACGTCACTTTGTTTGGTGTCCATCGCATGACTCACCTGCCGGACGTGGTTGAGCGTCCACCCTGATGATGGCAAGCTTCATGCCACTCCTTGCTCCAGCAAGACGCATCCGTTCAATCATTTACAGACGACCCCGCGTGGTTGGTTCCCGCTCGACGCCAGCCAAACCCACCATCTGTCGCGTATTGGCTCGCTCGCCTGACTTGTTCCCTTTTCACCTCTTCCGCGTCTAATAAGTGGGCGGCAGTGTTTCCACGCGATTGACCCACGTGCGTTGTGTATTCCGAATGCGAAGCGATGCGGTTCGCTCATCGCAGATTCGGGCTTTGTCGGCGGGAATCTCGCCTCAAGCACAAGTGCAAGCGAGATTTGTGGGAGAATAAGGGATAGGGGTTTTGAGTCTTTCTGAGTGGATGCAAAGCCTATGGCGAGGATTGAATTAAGATGAATGGTGACGTTCCTCTAGCAGGAGCTTTTCTAGCCGGGCTCGTTTCGTTTCTCTCGCCCTGCGTTTTACCGCTTGTTCCCGGCTACATTTCCATGCTCTCCGGGATCGGCATGGAGCAGCTCCGCCAAGGCGAGGTTCCCAGCTCGGGCTTGTTCGCTTCTGCTCTCACGTTTGTCGCCGGCTTCTCTGTTGTTTTTATTTCTTTTGGCGCATCCGCCAGCGCCGTCGGCTCTTTCCTTCTCCGGAACCGCTCGCTTCTCGCCCCTGTGGCCGGGGCTCTCATCCTTCTCTTCGGACTCCACCTCATCGGCGCGCTGATCAAATTGAATCTGCGAGCTGGCATAATCCTCGGCGTCATCCTGGTCGCTCTAGGAATCGCTGCCTATCTGCACCACGGACCTCTCTTTGCCGGTTTGGGCGCTGCCCATTTTTTCTCACTTTCGCTTGTGGGCTTTTTCGGCCCTTCAATGGCTCGCTGGCTTAATCGCGATGTCCACCTTCGCACCAAAACCACCCAGCCCGGAGTCTGGAGCGGTTTCCTCCTCGGCTTCGCATTCGCTTTTGGTTGGACTCCTTGCATTGGCCCGATCCTCAGTGCCGTGCTCATACTTGCCGCCCGCAGCGACACCATCGCGCGCGGCGTCCTGCTCCTCGCCGTCTATTCCGCCGGGCTGGCTATTCCTTTCCTGCTCACGGCTCTCGGCATCAGCAAGTTCATGGTCTTCTATAAGAACTTTCGAAAATATCTCCACGCCGTCGAGCTTTTCAGCGGTGCCTTGCTATTGTTCGTCGGGGGATTGGTCTTCGTGAACAAATTGACCTGGCTCTCGACTAAACTGACTTTTTTGAATCGCTTTTCACTTTAGAGGAGTGTGCCTGACAAACTCAGGGAAACCATAATGAAAAGAATTGTTCTAATCGTCTCGACCGTGCTTGTGCTCATCATCGCGACTTATTTTGCCGACAAGGCCACGCGCGTGAAGGCCGTAAGCTCGGTAAAGAGCACCACGCAGCCCAACGACGCGCCCGATGGCAAGCGCGCTCCCGAAGTCACCTTCAAAGATCTCAACGGTAGAGATGCCACGCTTGCCCAGTACAAAGGAAAAGTTGTCCTGGTCAATTTCTGGGCCACCTGGTGCGATCCCTGCTACATCGAAATTCCCTGGCTCATCGAAATGCAACAGAAGTACGAAGCGAAGGGTTTCACTGTTCTGGGCATCTCCATGGATGAAGAAGGCAAAGCCGCCGTCGATCCTTTTCTGGCCAAGGAACGCTTCAACGTCAACGGCCAGAAACTGCCCATGAACTACCCCATCGTCATCGGCAACGACGAGGTCGCCGACAAGTTCGGCGGTCTTCTCGGCTACCCCACGAGCTTCCTCATTTCCCGCGACGGAAAAATCGTGAAAAAGGTTCAGGGCTTGATCAGCTACGAAGAGTTCACCAAGGCCATCGAATCCCAACTCTAAAATAGTGAGCTCGATTTGTAAGCCAACGGAAAGTAGCTAACAAGAGGAGTTCCTCTCCGTTGCCGATACTCGGTTCTCGCTTCCTTCCGTTTTGCTAAACTCTTCTTCCCATGAGCGTCATCGACGAAGTCCTCGCCGCCAATGAAGTCTACTCGCGCACCCACGAATTGCGCAGGCTCACGCCACGGCCTGAGCGCAAGCTCGCCGTCCTCACCTGTATGGACACCCGTCTTTCGACTCGCACGCTGGGACTGAAAGAGGGAGATGCGCACATCATCCGCAATGCCGGCGGGATCGTCACGGATGACACGCTGCGCTCCCTTGTGGTATCGCATCATTTGCTCGGGACCGAGGAATTCATGGTCATCAACCATACGGATTGCGGCCTGATGCACACCAGCGAACAAGACTTGCGCACCAGAATCCAGAATCGCACGGGAACCGCCGCCGTCGCCCCCGCCTTCTTCTACGCCTTCCAGAATGTCGAAGAAAATGTCCGCCACCAATTACAGAAGCTCCGCACGCATCCCTGGATTCCCCGGACCGTGGTCGTCCGCGGCTTCGTCTACGACGTCAGCAACGGCCAACTCCGCGAAATCAAGGACTTCTGACTTAGGAGGAACTCGATGAAACGTTCTCTCTCCTCTCTGATTCTTACGCTGATCTTTGTGGCCATGCATTCGCCGGCTCTGGCGCAGGATCTTACCCGCTGCCAAGCCAGCCTCACGCAACCGCAAGACTACGTTCTCAAGCGAGTTTCCAGCGCCGACCCCAGCGGAGGAAACGCAGACTTCCGGCCCATCGAGCCTGGCGGAACGCTCACCGTCCTCGACGTTGACGGTCCGGCCTTGCTCAGCCACATCTGGTTCACTTTGTATGCTCCCGCGCCTCACCACTTGAAAGAACTTGTTTTGCGCATGTATTGGGACGGCGAAGGCACCCCCAGCGTCGAAGCTCCCTTGGGCGATTTCTTTGGCCTCGGCCTCGGCGACTACTTTACGTGGGAATCCGAGCTGCTTTCCGTCGCCAATGACCGCGCCCTGAACTCATTTTTCCCTATGCCTTTCCAAAAACACGCTCGCATCACTGTGACCAATGAAGGACGGGAAAAGGTTCCGTTGTTCTATTTCAATCTCGATTATCGCGCCTACTCCAAGCCGATTCCCGCGGACACGCTCTATTTCCACGCGCAGTTTCGGCAGGCCCAGCCCAACCCCGGCTGGACGAATCAATGGCAGAAGAATTCCGACCCGCCCGTCGAAGAAAAGAAAAACCTGAACGGCGAGGGCAATTACGTCTGGATGGAAGCCGCAGGCCGTGGCCACTTCCTGGGAGTCACCATGTCCGTGCTGCAAAATCAGGACGGCTGGTGGGGCGAAGGCGACGACATGTTTTTCATTGACGGCGAGCCGCGACCTTCCATTAACGGAACGGGCTCCGAGGATTATTTTCTGGGCGCATTTGATTTTGGAAGAAGCTCGTTTTCCTACAGGCTTTTCGGCGCGCCCGTTAAAGGAGAGGAGCGTGCTGGCGGCCGCTCATCCGTCTACCGCTTTCATCTCGATTCCCCGATTCCTTTCTCGAAGTCATTGCGCGCCACCATCGAGCATGGTCACGCCAACCACCGTTCCGACAGCTATTATTCCGTGGCCTATTGGTACCAATCCGAGCCGCACGGCCCGTTTCCCCCTCTTCCTCCTGCCGACCAGCGCATTCCAAGACTTCAGCCTGTCGGCGGCCCCGGCAATTCCGCTGTCGCCCCTCATTGATAAGCGCGTCCACCTCGTTTTTTCGCCGCACGCCACGCGATCGGGGACGGCTCGCGCCGTTCCTTGCGAGTGGTAAACTCCTCATGTACGCTGAATTCATGCTCGACGAAAAGGACTTTCAACGAAAGGCCGACGCTGCCTTCGAGGACCTCAAGCGCCGCATGCTCACTGCGGGCGATGAACACGGTTTCGACGTCGAAGGCGAAGCCGGAAAACTCGAAGTTCTCTTTGAAGAACCCGAGGAGGCCAAGTTCGTGATTTCACCCAACACGCCCGTGCGCGAAATCTGGGTCTCCGCACTTTCTACCAGTTTCAAGCTCGGATGGAGCGAATCGCGGAACGCTTTTGTCCACGAAAAAACCGGCGAAGATCTGCTCGCGGTGATGAGCCGCGTCATTTCCCAGCAACTCGGCGCCACGGTGACTCTGTGAAATCAGTCAAGAGATTTTTCTTCATTCTGGTCTTCTCGCTAAGTGCCGGCCTCTCTCCCGCGTCATTCTCGCAAGTCCCGTCCGGCCGCGAAGTCGTCAAGCCGGAAATTTACGCCTCGCTCGATCCCGCCGCACGCGGAAGTTCGTTCCAAATCGCCGTGGTCATGAAGATTCGCCCGGGCTTCCACGTCAATGCGCGTGAGAAATCGGAGGACTATCTCATCGCCACCGATCTCAAGGCCGCGCTTCCCGCCGGCTTTAGCAGCGGCGAAGTTTCCTATCCCAAGGGCAAGCTCGAGAAATTCGCCTTCTCGAAAATTCCGCTGAACGTCTACCAGGACACCGTGATTCTGCGCATGCCCATCACGGCGCTCGCGAGCGTTTCTCTCGGCCAGCAACACATTCCGCTGAAGCTTCGCTACCAGGCCTGCAGCAGCGAACTCTGCCTGCCCCCGGTCACACTCACACTCGATGCGGCGCTGAACATCGTTGCTTCAGCATCCGCAGCCAACCCCGCCCACACGGAGATTTTTGGCAAACAATAACCAGCAATCTCGGTCCCGAGGATGGATTTTCGGCAAGAAACATCCGACGCTGAAATACTTGAACGCGAAACCTTGTTCTAGACTTTCGCAAACGCGGCGACCGCGTCACGCAAACGGCGCACCACGCGCTGCTGCCCTAGAACGACCATGGTGTCAAAGAGCGGCGGCGCCACCGCCTGACCAACGATCGCCACGCGCGTCGCATTGATCAGGAGTCCTGCCTTGACGCCACCGGCTTCAGCGATAGCACGCGAAGCGTGGTCGCAGGCGTCGTGGTTCCATTCCTTCAGTTTTTCCAGCGCATCCGCGAGCTTTGCGAGGAGTTCCGGCACTTTCGGATCTTTCCAGAATTTTTCTTTTGCTGCGGGATCGCGCGTGAACTCATCACTGAAAAACGCGCGCGACCACGAAGAAAAATCAGGCAGCAGACGGATTCTCGGCCGCAGCAAATCGACGGTTTTTGAGAACCACGCGTGATCTCTCCCGTCGGGCCCCGGAGCGGCTCCCGCCGCCCACTCCGGCTTCCACAGGCCGCTGCGCTTCAATTCATTCTCGACTTCGGACAGTAGCTCGTCAATTGGAAGTCTTTGCAGGTACTGGGTGTTGAACCATTCGAGTTTTGGCCGGTCGAATACCGCATTGGTGCGGCTCACGCCCTCAAGCGAAAATCTGTCGATCAACTCTTTTGTTCGCAGAAATTCTTCGTCTCCGCCGGGGGACCAGCCCAAGAGCGCGAGAAAATTGCGAAACGCCTCCGGCAGAAACCCTTCGGTGCGGTACATATTCACATCGGTAGCGCCGTGACGTTTTGAAAGGCGCGACTTGTCCGCCCCGAGTATCAAAGGCACGTGCGCAAATACGGGAGGTTCTCCACCCAGCGCGCGATACAGCAGCACTTGTTTCGGTGTGTTCGAAAGGTGATCCGCGCCGCGAATCACATGCGTAATGCGCATGTCGATATCGTCGACGACGACCCCGAGTTGATACATGGACTGGCCGAATTCCTCACCATTTTTCCCGGAGCGTAGCAGTACGAAGTCTTCGATTTCCTCGTTTGAAAACTCGCGCTCTCCGAACACCGCGTCAGAAAATTTCGTCGTTCCACCGACAGGAGCCTTGAAACGGACCGCCGGCTTCACGCCCGGTGTCGATGGCTTGCCGTCACGGCAGGAACAGCGCGTGACTCGCCGCGGCCCGCCGCCTTTCGGCTCTTCATCCTGCCCCGGCTCGGCGTGGTCCCCGCCGGCATACCTTTCCGCGGGGCAGTAGCACAGGAAGGCGGACCCATTGGCCAAACATTTTTTCGCCGCCGCAACGTACAGTTCCGTTCTTTGTGACTGGTAAAACGGTCCCTCATCCCAGTTGACGCCCAGCCACTGCAGGCCATCGAGGATTCCCTGGACTAGTTGGGGCTTGTTGCGCTCGGCGTCGGTGTCCTCGATGCGGAGGATCATCGTGCCGCCCTGGTGCCGCGCGAAGAGCCAGTTAAACAGCGCCGTCCTGGCTCCTCCCACGTGCAAATAACCGGTGGGGGACGGGGCAAAACGCACTCTCACGGAAGATGGTTTTTGAACGGAATCACTCATATGGGCGCGTCTTTCCACTTGAATTCAAACGCCCAGTTTAGCCAAACCGGCCATTGCAGTCCAATCGGCCTGTTTCCTGATGGCCCTCAGGTATTCTACTGAGGCACAGAGTCTTCGGAGCGAATCGTGCAAGCCAGGACAGATTGTTTCGGCCAACTTCAGCATTTTCCTGAGTCGGTTTATGAGATAGAATTTCGGGGTTGCGAGATTTCCGTTTTAGCAGGATTCGAAGGACGCAACCATTTAACCGTAGTTGAAATCCAACCGCCCAGACAGAACGTAGCAGTTGATTTTTCCCAGGGTAGCTGAGACGCCATGGATCAAATACCCCTATCCGATGGAGAGTCCAAAAAAATCATCTTCCGTGCGTCCGCCTTGCTTCTTCTCGTCATGACCGTCTTCCTGTTCGCTCATTTCCGAAGCGAACGAGCGGCGACGAGTGTCGAGGAATCCATCGTCAA
>MNDE01000159.1 GCA_001914785.1 Acidobacteria bacterium 13_2_20CM_57_17
CTCCTGGGCCTAGCCCGGCCATCGCGGAACTTATTCGTACCGCAAAGCGACGAGCGGGTCCACGCTTGCTGCTCGGCGTGCAGGCAGCCAACACGCCACGATCCCGGTGATCAATAGCAGCGCGGGCACACACACCAGCGTCCATGGATCGTAGGCAGACACTCCCCACAACTGCGTTGCGATCACTCGCCCTATCGCCACGCTTACGATCAGCCCAATCCCCACTCCTATCCCGACCAAGCGTAATCCCATTCGAATGACCATTCCCTGAACGTCCGACCCTTCTGCTCCCAGCGCCATTCGTATTCCAATCTCATGGGTTCTTCGCGCCGTCGTATACGCAAGCACGCTGTAGACGCCGATGGTCACGAGCAGCAGCCCGATCCCGCCAAAAATGGTCATCAGAAAGAATCCAAATCGCGGCCCCGCGTAGGAGAACTGGCTGATATAGCCATCGAGTGTTCCCGTGAAAGTCAGCGCCACGTTGCTGTCGGTTGCCCAAATTTCATGCTCCACAGCGTTCAACATCGTTAGCGGTTCTTTCGCTGTTCGCACCAGGATTCCGCGGAACGCCGAACCCGTCACAGTAAAGGGAACCCAAATCTCCGGCTCGGGCGGATCCTGCAGTCCCCGGTTCTTTGCATCAGCCACCAGGCCGATAATTTCAAACGTGGGCTCTTTCACCGCGTCGTCAAACTCCCTTAGCTGTGCGATTCTCACTTGTCTCCCAATCGGATTCTCGTTTCCTAAATACTTTTTCACGAACGTTTGGTTCACGACGGCTAGCTTGCGCGCTCCGGTTACTTCCGCTTCCGTGAAACTTCTTCCGTCCACCAACTGGATTTTCAGCACCGGAAAATATCCCTCACTGACCAGTTGAAACATCGCGTTCCATTTTTCGGCGTGCGTTTTTCCGGGAATCTCGATATCGCTCGGGATTCCGCCATACGGAGGCAGCGTGCTCGTTTCCGTCGCTTCGAGGACCCCGGGCAGCGCTTTCAGCCTTTGGAGGAGCGGCCGATAGAATCCGGCTACCTGATCCGCGGTCTTGTAACGGTCCACTGGCAAGGGAAGCCTCGCCACCAATATGTGATCCGGTTGCAACCCCAGCTTCACGTCCCTGATCGCCACGAAACTCCTCATCAACAGTCCCGCCGCAACCAACAGCGTCAATGAAAGCCCCACTTCTAGCACCACTACTGCATCACGCAGCCGCCCATGACGGAATCCGCCGCTAACCCCTTTTCCGCTGTCTCGCAGCGGATCGTTAAGGTCCTTCCGCGCCGCTTTCAGTGCCGGCACGAGCCCAAACACCAGAGCGGTCAGCACCGCCACACCCAGGGTGAACGCCAGAACTGGAGTGTTCAGCTGTATCACGGCCTCGGCTGGGATAATCTCCTGCGGCATCAGCGCCACCAGAAACTTCAGGCCTCCCCACGCCAGCAGCGTCCCCACCGCTGCACCGCCCGCTGCCAGAATCATGCTCTCCACCAAGAGTTGCCGCACCAATCTCCTTCGGCTTGCTCCCAGCGCCGAGCGTATCGCAAACTCTTTTTCCCGCGTGGTCGCTCTGGCGAGCAGAAGATTCGCCACATTTCCGCAGCCGATCAGCAGCAGCAGACCCACCGCC
Source organism: Acidobacteria bacterium 13_2_20CM_57_17 (assembly GCA_001914785.1). Taxonomy (GTDB): domain Bacteria; phylum Acidobacteriota; class Terriglobia; order Acidiferrales; family UBA7541; genus Acidiferrum. The sequence continues at coordinate 1,631 of MNDE01000159.1, forward strand.
GCCAAGACAATAAAGAGCGTCGTCTTGAATCTCCCCACCACCAGATTAGTCAGCGACTCCATCTGCACCGTAAAATTTTTCGGGTATTCCGTCGGATAGACGGTGGCCAGCCGCTTTGCTATCACGGTAAAATCCGCTTCCGCCTCCTTCACTTTGACTCCCGGCTTCAGGTGCCCCAGCATCCACCAGTGCTGCTGAAACGCCCCGGCAATAACTTTCCCCGTCGCCGCCCGGCTCGGCTTGGCCGGAATCCACATGTCCGCATTCCCCCACCCAAATCGCGGTGGCATAATCCCGATCAGCGTCCTTGATACGCCATTCAGTACAAACGTCTTATTCACGATCCCCGGATCGGCTCCAAAGCTCTTCACCCACGTCTTGTAGCGCAACACGAATACCGGGGGAGCTCCCGGTTCGTAATCGGCTGGCTGCATCACCCGCCCGAGGAGCGCCGGCATCCCCAAAAACTCGAAAGTTCCCGGCGTCACGAAATTTCCGTCGAAGCGCGCTGTCCCCTCTCCAGACCGGTACAACACGTCCGTCTGATCATTCGCAATCGCTCGGTCAAACACATGATTCTGTTCCATGTAATCCAAAAGCTCCGGCCCGGTGTAGCCCCCTCGCCCGCCTGGCTCGCTCCGCTCCGTGTCATGGATTTGGATGGAAAAGTACCGTTGGGCATCAGGGTAGGGGAAGGGCTCCATCAGAATATTGTCGATAACGCTGAAAATTGCCGTGGACGCTCCAATCCCCAGCGCCAGAGTAAGTACGGCAATCACCGCAAATCCTGGTGTCTTGCGAAGGTTCCTCAGCGCGTACCGGACATCCTGCCCCAGCGTTTCCATAGTCGCCCCCAGTTCCGTCGATATCCCTTATAGCTACGCACTCTCGCGTAGATTAGTTCGACGGCGTTTCAGCTAAAAAGTTGCCAGACCGCCCGAAATAATGTGTTCCCGCCTATCCGTCCTCGCGGGAACTTGTAACGCTTGCCACAAGCGCAGATTCGGAGCAAAATTTTTCCGAGGGCAAGCCATGGCGAAACTGACCGAACTGGAAGTCAACGGCAAGCGCTATCCGGTCAACTACCCGCCGGATACGCCGCTCTTGTATGTCCTGCGCGATGAGCTCGGCCTGACCGGCAGCAAATACGGCTGCGGGGAAGGGCAGTGCGGCGCTTGTACCGTATTGATTGGCGGAGCGCCGCGGCGGTCTTGCCAGGTTCCGGCGAGCGCGGCCGCGGGGAAACCCGTGGTGACCATCGAAGGCCTGGAAAAAGACGGGCGCTTGCATCCTGTCCAGCAGGCGTTTCTCGATGCCGGTGCATTTCAGTGCGCCTACTGCACTTCAGGCATGATCATGAGCAGCGTGGGCCTGCTCCAGACGAATCCCAGCCCCAGTCAAGCCGACATCGTTCAATTCTTGCAGGGCAATGTGTGCCGCTGCGGGACGCATCCACGCATCATCGATGCGGTCTGCCAGGCGGCCAAGATTATGCGGGAGCACGGGCGATGAATAACGTCGAAGGAAAACTCTTTATCGAGCCGGAGCGCTACGAATTTACCGCCGCTTCGATCCATCAATTCGAATTGGCGCGCCGCGACTTCTTCAAGATTCTTGGCGCTGGAATCGCCGTATTCGCGGTTGCGAAAGATGCGCCAGCCGCGCAGGAGACAGCGCCAGGTCACCGGAGTTTCCATAACGAAGACTTGCCAAAAGACATTAGCGCGTGGCTGCACGTCGGCGAAGACGGCAGCGTAACGGGATTCACAGGCAAGGCGGAAATTGGACAGAACATTCGCACGGAGCTGGCGCAGACGATTGCGGACGAATTGCGCGTGCCGTTTGAGAGCGTTCGCATGGTGATGTCGGATACTGCGCTGACACCGTTTGATGCGGGGACTTTTGGCAGCAGAACAACTCCGACAATGACGCCGCAATTGCGTCGCGTGGCGGCCGCGGCCAGGGACATTCTCGTGGAAGCGGCGGCGAAGGAGTGGAACGTCGCACCGACCGGACTGGTGGCTGCCAACGCGAAAGTCACCGATCCAGCCTCGGGCCGCTCGCTTAAGTATGCGGAACTCGCGCGCGGCAAGACGCTAGCCCAGAATCTTCCGGCGGAAGATCCCATCACGCCTGCGATCGATTGGACGATTGCGGGAAAGGCGATTCCCAAAGTCGACGGCCGCGCATTCGTTACGGGCCGCCACCAGTACACCACGGATTTGCAGCCCGCGGGAATGCTGTACGGCAAAGTGTTGCGCCCGCCTTCCTTTGGCGCAACACTGACTTCCTTCCGGCAGAACGAAACGAAGGCGATGCCCGGAGTTTTCGTTGTGCGTGATGGGGATTTCGTCGGCGCGGCAGCGCCCACAGAGCGCGAGGCGCAAGAGGCGCTCGATGCTGTGAAGGCGGAATGGAAAGAAGTCACCCAGATTTCCAACAAAGAACTCTTCGCCTACTTTAAGCAGAACGGCGCGGCGAAAACCGAGGACCGCTTTCGCAAGCAGAAGGGCTCGATCGAGGAAGGGCTGGCGAACGCCGCGCACCGGCTCGACGCTACGTACAGCGTTGCGTACATCGCGCATGCTCCGCTCGAACCGCGCGCGGCCGTAGCTCAGTGGACCGATGGAAAGCTCACCGTCTGGACCGGCACGCAGCGGCCATTCGCCAATCGCGACGAGCTCGCTGCGGCATTCCGTCTGCCAGAGAGCAGTGTTCGCGTTATCGTCCCGGACACCGGCTCGGCGTATGGAGGGAAGCATACCAGCGACGCAGCGATGGAAGCCGCTCGACTGGCGCGCGCTGCAGGTCGCCCCGTGAAAGTCGTTTGGACGCGCGAGGAAGAGTTCACATGGGCGTATTTCCGTCCCGCGGGCGTGATTGAGATCAAGAGCGGAATCGCCAGCGATGGCGCGCTAACGGCATGGGAATTTCACAACTACCATTCCGGAGCCTCGGGAATCGAGACCCCTTACGTCGTAGCGAACCAGCGAACGGAATATCATCAAGTGCCGCTGATTTTGCGCAGCGGCTCCTATCGCGGACTTGCGGCTACTGCGAATCACTTCGCGCGCGAAACGCACATGGATGCGCTTGCGAGCACGGCCAAGATGAACTCCATCGATTTCCGTATGAAAAATCTTGCCGACACGCGAATGCGCGCGGTGCTGGAGGCGGCAGCTAAATCTTTAGGCTGGCCGCGCAAGAAAACGCGAGAAGGCCAAGGCTTCGGGATCGCATGCGGCGCAGAAAAGGGCAGCTATGTCGCAACCTGCGCCGAAGTTTCCGTGGATCGCGGCTCCGGCGCTGTTCGTGTGGTGAAGTTGGTCGAGGCGTTCGAATGCGGCGCCATCGTCAACCCCGATGGTCTGCGTAACCAGGTGGTCGGGGCGATGATTCAGGGATTGGGCGGCGCGCTCTTCGAAGCCATCGAATTTGAAAACGGGCGAATCAAGAATCCGCGTTTCTCGAGTTACCGTGTGCCGCGCTTCCGTGACGTACCGGAAATTGAAGCTGTCCTGCTCGATCGAAAAGATATTCCTTCAGCCGGCGCCGGTGAAACTCCGATCATGGCGGTTGCGCCTGCGATCGGTAACGCCATTTTTGACGCCGCCGGCGTTCGCCTCAACAACTTGCCAATGGTTCCCAACGGCCTTCGGCTCGCGTAAGATCCAGCCTTGTCTAGGCTAGTCTAACTGAGACTAGTTCCATCTAGTCTTATTTAGACTAATCTTTCAGACTGTCTTGTCTTTCGCGTAGCACAGCGATTCCATGTTGCACTCGATGCATTTCGGTTTTCGTGCGTAGCAAACCCGGCGTCCATGCCAGATCAGTTGGTGCGAAAACTGGATCCATTTCTCCTGCGGGATAATCTTCATCAAATCCTGCTCGACCTTTTTTGGATCGTCATTTCGCGACAAATCCAACCGGTTTGAAAGACGCAACACGTGCGTATCCACGACGACGCCGCTGGGAATCCCGTAAGCAGTGCCGAGTACGACATTGCCAGTTTTTCGCGCCACTCCAGGTAGCGTGAGTATTTCCTCCATTGTTCGCGGCACTTGGCCGTCAAATTTTTCAAGAATCGCTTTGCTCGCGCCCATCACGGACTTCGTTTTGTTGCGAAAGAACCCTGTTGGACGAATGTCTTGTTCCAATTGGCTTGGCGTTGCATAGGCGAAAGCTTTCGCGTCCGGATATTTCTCATAAAGTGTTTCGGCGACCTGATTCACGCGCACGTCGGTGCACTGTGCCGAAAGAATCGTGGAGATCAGCAGTTGAAATGCATTGTTATGCTTCAGCTCGCACGTTGCATTCGGGTACGCTTCATCCAGCTCTGCGAGGATTGCCGCCACGCGCTTGGGATCTGTTCCCGCCGCGCGAGCCGGCTTGGCAGCCTTTGCTGATTTCGCGGCTTTCGCTGTTTTCGATTTTGCTGAAGCCGGTTTCTTCTTCGATTTCTTGGCCATAGGAGCCAAGACTATAGCATGGAGGAAAGAGCCACGAGCAATCTGCGAAACGCCTTTCCCCGGTGGCTGCGCTGATTTTTTTCTTCCGCGGGCATCTCCGCGAAAGTTTTTCCGAGGGCAGGGAAGTGGAACACTGGATCGTACCCGAATCCACCTGAACCGCGCGGCGCCTCCAGGATTTCTCCATCAACGCGGTCCGTCACGATGGCCTTGGCGCGTCCGCGTTGCGCCAGCGCAATCGCGCAAACGAAATACGCTGCGCGTTCGGTTCCGGTCTTGCGTTGCAACTCGACGAGCAACTTTTCAATCCTTTGCGAGTTCGTCGCCTGCGGTCCCCCGTACCTTGCGGAGTGAACCCCAGGCGCACCGCCGAGCGCAGGCACGACCAATCCGGAATCGTCGGCGAAAACTAGCCCGCTCCGCAGCCTGGAGTAGTGCAGCGCCTTGCCCGCGGCGTTTTCGGCAAACGTCGGAGCATTTTCTTCAAACGCCGGGAGCGCCTCGAAACGCGGCAGCAATGTCAATTCAACCATAAGCGAAGATGCGGACGACGATGCGAGCTCACGATACTCGGCAAGTTTCCCGGGGTTAGACGAGGCGAGAAAAAGACTAGCGGGCGCGCGCACTGAATTTCAGGGGCAGGAGGGCGCGTTGTTCTTCCGTCAGCCGGCGAATCCCCGCTGCGGCGAGCGCCAGCAAGTCCTGCATCTCGCTTCCGGAGAACGCGCGCCCCTCCGCCGTCGCCTGGATTTCCACAAAATGCCCGTCGCCGGTCATGACTACGTTCATATCCACTTCCGCGCGCGAATCTTCTTCGTAAGCGAGATCCAGCAGCGCCCGATCGTCCACAATGCCCACGCTCGTGGCCGCCACAGTATCAATCAGCGGCGACTTCTTTAAGATTCCCGCCGCGGTCAGCCGTTCGAATGCCAGCGCCAGCGCGACGAACGCTCCGGTGATGGATGCCGTACGAGTTCCGCCATCTGCCTGAATCACGTCGCAGTCGAGCCATACGGTGCGCTCGCCCAGCGCTTCCTGATCCGTCACCGCGCGCAGCGAACGGCCAATCAATCGCTGAATCTCCAGCGTGCGCCCGGATTGTTTGCCACGCGCTGCTTCGCGCGGCGTGCGCTCTTCAGTGGCGCGCGGCAGCATTCCATATTCGCTGGTAACCCAGCCTTTGCCGCTGCCTTTCAGAAAGCTGGGCACGCCGTCATCGACCGTGGCAGTGCAAATCACTCGCGTATTTCCCAGCTCGATCAGCACGCTGCCTTCCGCCGTGGAAATAAAGTCCGGCGTGATTTTCATAGGACGCATCTGGTCCGCGGTCCGGCCGTCGGCTCTCACTCTTCCTCCTGCGGTCGTCATCTCTGCGCTTAAGAATTCTACGGCCTGCTCTCGGATTGACCAAGTTTGCCGAGCGTTCTAGTCGCTGTCAACGTGCCCGGACCTGCAGCGGGTGTCTGCGCGGCCGCCGCTGGCTGGTCTGTGCCGGACGGTGTTGGTGTCGGCTTTGCCGGTTCCTGCGCTACTTTGGTGTTCACTACAAATGTTCCCGCCAAGTCCAAATGCCCCGCGAGCGTTTCCACTTCCTGCCCATGAATCAGGATTTTCAGCCGCTGCACCTGCGGCACATTGGCTTCCAGCGTCCGGGTGATGGAATTCACGGCCAACTGCTCGCTCACGATGCCGGAAGGAATCGAAGTCGCCAGCGCCTCGGAAAAATCCGCAATCGCCGTTCCATCCGGCAAGAGATAGAACGCCAGTAGGGAAGCGTCCGGCGGCAACGTGCGCAACTCCGCATCCACGGGACCCGCAAGCAGCGTGTTCAAAACCTGTTTCGATCGCAGCACCGGGTCGTTCGATAGCGGCAGTTCGACCGTTACCGGCGCCAGCGTGGAATCGATCGCATCCGAAACCCAGAAAACTTTGGCTTTCACGCGGGGATCGCTCGGATTGATTGGGATCGGTTGCGTCAATTCGCGCCGCGCCTGTTCTTCGCTCTGCTGCTGGAGCTTCGCAGCGCGCTTCACGCGTCTCCGGAGAATTGGAAAATAAATCGCGGCGGCAAGCACTGCAACCACTAATCCACCAATCAACCAATATTTCCAGCTTGGGGTCACGGCAGCGCCCCCGGAGCGCTTGGAACGACGTAGGAGGGTTTGAATGCCGCTGTGCCACGCGCGATGGCGTCCGCCACGCCCGGCGCCATGCGGTCCAGGTCGGCGCGGTCCTCCACTGTCACACTCGAAACTTCCACTGCGATCGCAGGCGCGGCCGTAGTTCGAAGCTGGCGCACGCTGGCGGACTGCGCGGTGTCGGGCGAACCCTTGAAACGTTGCGCGAGGAATCCCTGTACCAGATCGCCGAATGCTTTGCTCAATCCAAGAAACGGCGCCTGTGCGCGGTCCCAGGGAATCAGGCCACCCGCATTTGCAACCGGCGGCAAATCCGAGTTCACGTAAACGCGCGCCGTGCCCGGCAATCCCGTCGATGAGATGTGCAGCGTAACGAACACCGCCCCGCGTTGCGCGTTGGTGGTTGCGGAGCGATCGTCAAACGAAGGATTCTCGTTCCCCTGCCGCGTCTGCACCACTTGAAAGCCCTGCAACTCCAGCGTGCGCCGAACTTGAACCGCGAAATCCAGAACGATCTCGCTCTCGCGGATGCCGCCTGTGCCGCGCGCGCCTGGGTCGGTTCCGCCATGCGCCGGATCGAGCACAACGATGTTGAGGCCGGATTGTTGCCCTTGCGTCCCAAACGCGGAAGCCGCCGGTCCCGTCGCTCCTCCGGTCGTGGGAGATGCCGTGGGGCTCGTCGCCGGAGCGCCAGGCGCAGGTTGTTGTGCTTGCGAAGGAGTTAGCGATGGCGAGACCAAAGCCCCAGCCATAAGCGCCATGCATAGCAGCCCAAACATCGAAACAAATTTGATTTGGAAGATGTTTTTCACCTACAGCAGCATACCAAATCCGCTCCACTCAGGGGTTCGTCGGAGCGATGACCAACGGCTTCAGTTTGGCCCTTTCGAGCAAGGCATTGGCGCTTGCCAGATCTTCCTTTTGGAATGCAGCCCAACGTGCCAGCGTATCCTGGGCAGCCTCTTCCCATTTTACGCTGGCGGTCGCGGCATCCGTCGTGGGCCCCAGTTCGGAGCTGTCTACGATGATCAAAAGCCGCGTGAGCGCCCCCTGGACTTGTGGGAGAGACTCGTGCTCCTTGCCCGGAAAAGCTTGCCCAAACAATCCAAAATCTGCGTCACTATCGGGCTCGACCGCCGATTCCACCCTCTTTTCCAGTTCTTGCAATGCCGTCAGAAGCTCGCTGCTGGCGCTGGCATCCTTCTTGCGCGCGTCGATTTGCTTTCGCAGATCGCCGGTCTGTTGCAGCGCTACCGAGACTTC
>MNDE01000021.1 GCA_001914785.1 Acidobacteria bacterium 13_2_20CM_57_17
TGACTGTCTTTATCGCCTCTGGCCTAAGCGTGCACACGCTCTCTCTTCCACGCTTCGTCTTGATCACAATCCGCGCCCGCACCAGGTAGGCAATATGTTTTGAAATCATCTGCTGCGAGAGGGCAAACGGTTCCGTCAATCCATGCACAGAGGCAGGCCCATGGGAGAGTCGTTCGATCATCGCCCGGCGGGTTGGATTAGACAGAGCCGTAAATGTTGTATCTAACCTATCCACAACCCTATGGTAGTGGATTATCCGTCGATGTCAAGTGTTGATTTTGGAGTTCCCGATTTCTCTTTCCTGATCTCTGAACCCTGACACCTGGTAATATAGTGTTTGATAGTCACTCACCAGCTCCGCAGAAACACCACGCATCCGGCTAACCGCCTGTTTCCCCGTCCCCTCAACACACTCTCCCCTAACTCCTTCCCGCTCACAATCTTAGCCGACCCCCACCCACTAAACCCAGTTGTGTCAGTCCTTTACAAAAACCATGGGGAGGGGTGGGTTCTCGTGTCCCGCAACCTCGCCGTTCTTCTTTACTTCCATTTCAGAAAGGTCCAACCATGTCACCCAAGTCCAGCGTTTCAACTAGCACCACCGTCGATCTCTACTGCCGGCACATCAGCCCAAAGGGCCGTCGTTGTCACATGCTGATCGACGAGCATCATCGTCCCGCGAACGGAGCCGGCCGTCCCACACTTTGCGCTTATCACGCTGCGCGTCTCAAGGCTGCTGTTCCCGTCGTGGACCCGGAGGTTCTCGCCGCCGAGCTTCTCGCCGACATTGATAGCTTCACGACCGCCGTTGAGGTGAATCTTTTCCTCGGCAATCTCGTCCGGCAGCTCGCGCGCAAACGCATCGCCAGACCCGACGCCATCGCCCTTGCCTATATCTCGCAGCTTATTCTGACCAGCCAGACCGCCATGGCCAGGGAAGCTGCACCCGAAGCAGAAGATGACAACCTTCAGCGCTATCTTCTTGAAGGGCTCGGCCGCTCTCGCGAAGCCTTAACCACAGAGCAGCAATTGCGGGATAGCTCCTCGGCTGCGTGTCCAGACGCGCCTAGGCCTGCGGACCACAGCGCTGATCGTGAACAGCTCGCATCTTAGATTGGCGGCTGAACGCCGCCAATTTGACCGCTTCGGCGGAGCGGGATAGCATGCGCCGGTTCTCCGATGGCGACTCCAGACACTCCCGCTGCGATTGCTCCACGGCGTTCGCGTACCTTGCTGGTTCTGTGCGCCGTCGGCGGAAGCGGCCTGTTGCTTGCTCTCATGATTTTCTTTGGCGTGGGCCGCTGGCTAGTAGCCGAAGACCCACTCGGGAAAGCCAGCGCGATCGTTGTGCTTAGCGGAGCGATGCCGATGCGCGCCCTCGAAGCCGCCAAGCTCTACCGCGAAGGATACGCGCCGGAAGTCTGGCTGACCCATTCGGCAGAGCCCGCCGAAACTTTGCAGGAGATGGGTATTCCCTTCGCCGGAGAGGATCATTACAACACTCTCGTTCTGATTCACGAAGGAGTGCCGGCGGAGGCGATTCACGTACTCGAACCGCCCATTGTGAACACGGCCGACGAAGTCAAAGTCGCTGCCTCTGCCCTTGCACGAGCGAAAGGCGAAGCTGTGATTCTCGTCACGACAAAAGCCCACACGCGGCGCGTTCGCTTGCTGTGGCGAAGACTTGCTTCTGGCCAAGGACAGGCCATTGTGCGCGCCGCGTCCGGCGATCCCTTCGACCCCGGGCATTGGTGGCGTAACACCAGAGATGCTTTGGACGTTGTGCGCGAAGTCCTCGGCGTCTTGAATGCGTGGGCGGGGCTTCCCCTTCATCCAGCGCAATAATTTTGCATTTTGGGAAGGGAGGAATTTCAGAAAAAGAAAAATCGCTTGCGGCGCGGCGGCAATACGTCTTCTATTTCGGGAACGTGCGGCAACGGCTGCCCCTCGAAAGCTGCAAGGGGATTATCGTGGAACAACGCGCGCGCCTTCTCTTCGCCAAATTGATCGAGCACGACGTCGTAGGCCGGTTGCAGACGAAGCGGACGCATCTGCGTGTTGTGCGCATCACTGGCGACGAAATGGATGAGTCCCTCGGCGATCCAGCGCAGCGCGTCCTGCTGGCAACCGGCGCCAAAGCCTCCCGTCAGCGCGCCTGCGGTGACCTGTGCGAAACATCCCTGGCGCACCCACTTTTTCAGACGCTCCGGGCGCGAGCGCAAAATGCCGTTGCGCTCGGGATGGGTGATCACCGGTTGCAGACCGGCAAGCTGAATCTCGTGCAACGTGTGGTCCATCGAAGGCGGGATCGAATACTCATTGAACTCCACAAGCAGGAAATCGCGTTGGTTGATACAAAACTGCCGGCCATCTTTGCGCAACGCTGCGAGATTTTCCGGGTTGAGATGAAAATCGCAGCCGGTGGCGATTCGCAGCCGGTCGCGAACCTTGGCTTGCAACTCGTCTCGAATTCGTCGCACGTGCGCGAAATCGAAATAATATTCGTTGTTGGAGTGCGGCGTCGCCACGACGTGCGTAATTCCATCCGCAATCGCCGATTCGGCCATGGCTATCGATTCTTCCATGGTGGCCGCGCCATCATCGATGCCCGGCAGAATGTGACAGTGCAAATCAATCATTTCGATGAACCGTCCCTAGCGCCACCATGCATCCAGCATCTGCCACACGCCGAGCAAGACCAGTATCCCCGCAAAAACCTGGCGCATTTTTCGCGGATTGATTTTCTTCGCCAAAATTCCTCCCGCGATGCCGCCCAAAAACACACCCGGTATCAGCAGCAGTCCCGTTCTCCAGGACACGAATCCTTCCTTCGCGTACGCCATCAGCGCCAGCACTCCGGTCGGCGGTATCAGCGCCACCAGGGAGGTTCCCTGCGCGCGGTGCTGGCTGAACCCAAACAGCAGGCCCAGCAGCGGCACCAACAGTACACCGCCGCCAATGCCAAACATTCCGGAGGCAATCCCACAAACGCAGGCGATCGCAAAGATGCCGGCGCTGCGGCCCATCGATTCAGGCACGAACATTCTCCTGGCCGCTACCAGGCGCGCTTGTGTCGATTTGCGTCTTTCGCCAAAGCAGAAATCCAGCCAGCAGGAGGAAGCAGCCGAACAGTCCTTGCAAGTTCCGGGAGGGTATGGGTAACGCAATCAAACTCCCGGCGTAAGCACCAAAGAGCATTCCCAGAGCGCACAAGATCCCTGCATGCCAGTCCACCTGACCCTGCTTCCAGTATTCGCGCAAGGCTCCGAGTCCGATGGGCGGCAACAATATAAAAAGCGAAGTTCCTTGCGCCAGGTGCTGGTCCAAATGCAAGAAATAAACCATGGCCGGCACCAGAACGACGCCACCCCCGATGCCCAGAAGGCCCACCAGCACACCAACCCCAAGTCCCAGCAAGAGAATGATGAATGTCATGGTGACCGGACTGCCCTGCGCGTATCGTCCCGCACATTTTGTCTCAAACCATTCTATCTTCCTCTCTCGGGCCCCGCCAGCAATGTCCCTTCTGCACGCAGCCAATCTTGAGAATGCACCCTTTTTTTGTTTGCGCCGAACCTGCTATATTTGACTGTCTTTGTCACGTCGGCCTTGTGGCCTGCAGGTGGTAGCGTGGCTGCCTGCATCATGGCATCCCCAAAAACGCGACAGCCTTGATTCCGGCCAACCCGGAGTCATAGATCCAGAAAAAAAAGAGGAGTGCGACGGAACCCATGCCACTCGAACGGAAACCCGAGTTCTTCAAAGGCACCCAACTCAAGGTAGGAATTATTGGCTGCGGGTACGTCGGACTGCCGCTGGCACTGCGCTTCGCCGAAGCGGGACACAAAGTTACGGGATTTGATGTTGATCCTCACAAAGTTTCTATGCTCAACGCCGGCAAGTCCTACATCGAGCACATTCCCCAAAACAAGATTCAGCAGTTCGTGAACAGCAGGCACTTCAGCGCGACGAGCGATTTCGAGAAGCTGAAAGAAGCCGACGCCATTCTGATTTGCGTGCCCACGCCGCTCGATGAACGCCGCGAACCGGATCTGAGCTACGTCGAACAGACCGCCGTTTCGATTTATCCGCATCTGCAAAAGGGACAGCTGGTAGTTCTGGAATCGACGACGTATCCGGGCACGACCGAAGAAATGGTTCTCCCCATCCTGGAGAAAAGCGGTCTGCGGTGCCCTATCGCGTCGGGCCAGGAAAACGAAAATATCGCCTGCGATTTTTATCTGGCATTTTCGCCGGAGCGCGAAGATCCCGGAAACAAACAGTTCGGGCTGGCACAGATTCCAAAAGTGGTTGGCGGATTAAATCCGCCGAGCGGACGGGCGGCGCAGGCGCTGTACACGCAGGTTGTTGCCCGTGTCGTGCCGGTGAGCTCGACGCGCGCAGCGGAAATGGCCAAGCTGCTTGAAAATATTTTCCGCTGCGTGAACATCGCCCTGGTCAACGAACTCAAACAGCTCAGCCTGCGAATGAACATCGACATTTGGGAAGTGATCGACGCAGCCGCGACGAAGCCCTTTGGCTACATGCCGTTTTATCCGGGACCGGGGCTGGGCGGCCACTGCATCCCGGTCGATCCCTATTATCTTTCGTGGAAGGCGCGCGAATATGATTTCTCAACGCGCTTCATCGAGCTGGCCGGCGAAGTCAACACGGCGATGCCGTACCACGTCGTTGACGCGGTGGCGAATTCGCTGAACGATCACAAGAAGAGCTTGAAAGGCTCGAAGATTCTGGTGCTCGGCGTAGCTTACAAGAAAGACGTGGATGATTTGCGCGAATCGCCGACACTGAAAATCATGCAACTCCTTCAGCAGCGGGGCGCACACCTGGATTACAACGATCCTTACTTCCCAAAACTGCACAAAATGCGGCATTTCAATTACGAAAACATGAAGTCCGTGCCGCTGACTCCGCACACGCTCGGAAGTTATGATGCGGTGGTTATCGCAACGGATCATTCGAGCTACGACTATGCGGCGATCGCGGATGCCGCAAAACTGGTCATCGACACGCGCAACGCTACGCGCCGCGTGGTGCGCCACCGCGAAAAAATCGTTCTTTGCTAGGCAGCGATGGCCTCGCCTGCCGAAGAGATTCGCCGCCAACTCGAGGAAAGCGCTCGCGTCAAGCAGGGTTTTTCAAACGAACTGATCGGACGGATCGCACAATTCGCGGAGAAATCCGCAGCCGCGCTGCGCGCAGGCGGCAAGATCGTTTTTTTCGGGAATGGCGGCAGCGCCGCGGATGCTCTGCACCTCGCCGCCGAACTGGTCGTGCGGCTGCGAACGGAACGGCCGGGCCTGGCGGCTCTCGCGCTCACAACGAATCCTTCCGTGCTGACGGCAGCAGGCAACGACTACGGATTCGAACGTATTTTTTCGCGGCAGATTGAATCGCTGGTTGCAAAGCAGGACATTCTTGTGGCGCTCTCGACTAGTGGCAACAGCCCCAATGTGATTCGCGGAGTGGAAGCTGGCCGCGCTCGCGGAGCGTATCTCGTCGCGTTAACGGGGGAAACAGGCGGGCAGCTAGCCAGCAGGGTTGATCTCCTCTTGAACGTCCCTTCGAATGATGCGCAGCGCATCCAAGAAAGTCACATCACGATCGGGCACATCGCGTGCAGCCTCATCGAACAGCTAGCACATAGATAAGCAGAGACACTCCCTGCTGTTTTGGGTTGAACTGTTACCCAAACGGGTGCATAGTCAGGTTAGATGTCTACCCAAGAAACGGGAGAACGGCTCGAACTTCTCCAAGGCACGCTGGACCTGTTGATCCTGCGGACGTTGATCTTTGGATCCCAGCATGGACAGGGGATCGCGCGCGCCATTCAGCAGACTTCGGAAGAGGAGCTGCTGGTGGAACACGGCGCACTCTATCCCGCGCTACAACGGCTAGAGGAGCGCGGGTGGATCTCTGCCAAGTGGGGAATCTCATCCAACAATCGAAAGGCCCGCTTTTACTCGCTCACTGCGGCCGGCCGCAAACAACTGGTGAAAGAAACCGCCAAGTGGAAGCGGCTGGCGACAGCCATCGGGCGAATTCTAGACCCTGCAAAGGAGGGCTAGCGCCATGTTGAGACGCAAGCGGAAGGCAAGCGACTTCAGCGCCGAAATTGAAGCACACCTAGAGCATGAGACCGCGCGTTTGCTGGAGCAGGGGCTGAGTGAACAGGAGGCCCGAGCCGCCGCACGCCGGTCCTTCGGCAACGTCATGAAAGTCGAAGAGCGTTTTTACGAATCCGGGCGCTGGTTCTGGTGGGATCATCTCCGGCAGGATCTTCGCTTCGGCATGCGAATGCTGGCACGGAACTCCGGATTCACTGTTACGGTGGTTCTTACCCTCGCGCTTTCGATCGGCGCGAACACAGCGATCTTCTCGTTAGTGAATGCGCTCATGCTGAGGAGCCTGCCCTATTCGCATCCGGACCGGATGAGCACGATTTACACGCGGATCACCGGCTCCAGGCCCTCCGATGAGCGGCACAAACTGAATGGTGAGCAATGGGAGCTCCTGCGCGATAATGTCCCCTCCCTGATATCGGCTGTTTCAAGTTCGAGAACTTCGGGGGTGAATCTCCAGGCGGGTTCGCGCGTCGAGTACGTGCGTGTTGGCCGTATCTCGGCCCACTATCTTGACGTGCTGGCTATTCCACCCGTGCTAGGCCGCAACTTCTTGGAGGATGAGGACCGTCCCCACGGCCCCAAAGCCGCCATCCTGGGTTACAGTTTGTGGCGCAACGCCTTCGGCGCTAATCCCAAGATTGTGGACAAGACCGTTTCGTTGAAAGGCGAGCCATATGACGTCATAGGCGTACTCCCAGAGGGCGCAACTACACCCTTGAACGCCGACTTATATGTGGCGCTGCAACCCGGCCGCGAGGGTGAGGGCGGGGGAACGAACTTTGAGTGCATCACACGATTGCGCGATGGGGCAATCTGGCAGGAGGCGGACGCCGAAATTAACCGCGCCTGGTCGCTGCGCACGCAGCGCTATGAATTAGAGAACAATCCAGGCGCACAAGTGACCTATCATTCCGTTCCGCTCCAAAAAGGGGAAACGGCCAGGTTGCGTCCGCAAGTCTTGACGTTAATGCTAGCGGCCGGATTCATCCTACTGATCGCCTGCGCCAATCTGGCCGGGTTAACGCTGGTGCGCGTGATGCGGCGCACTTCTGAAGTAGCCACGCGGTTGTCGCTGGGAGCCTCACGCTGGCAGATCCAGAAGCAGTTCTGGATCGAAAACCTGCTTCTGGCGCTTGTGGGCGGAGTGGTTGGCGTGGGTGTGGGCTTCGCGGCCCTGCGCGGTCTATTGCTGCTGTTGCCCGAACACTTTCTCCCTGTCGCGCATGTTCCCCTTGACGGCCGTGTGATGGGCTTTGCACTCACTGTTTCGCTTTTGACCAGCGTCCTATTCGGCATGCTCCCAGCGCTTGCAAGCCGGAATGTTGACCTACGATCGTCGATGGCTAGCCGCACCGTGGCTGGGGGCGGCAGCCTGCGCCTGCGCCAGGGGCTTATCGCCGGCGAGGTTGCCCTTACTGTTGTGCTCCTGGCGGCCTCTGGCCTGCTCATCCGTACTCTGGTCCACTTGGAGACACTGCCGCCCGGGTTTAATTCGAACGGAGTAATGACCGCGAAAGCATCTCTCGACGACGTCCGCTTCCACAATCCCGCGGCTTTCAGAAAGTTGTTGGCCGAGAGCACGGCCGCCATGCGGCAGATTCCAGGAGTGCAGCAGACCGCCGCCGGCCTGAGCTTGCCGTATGAGCGAACGCTGATTACGGGAGGCATAGCGATCAGTGACGGTAAAGAAGCCGGGCAGAAGGTCATGGCGGATGAGGTATACGTAACTCCTGACTATTTCGCCGCCTTGCAGATTCCAGTCCTGGCGGGGCGCTCCTTCAGTGAAGCAGACGGGCCGGATACGCAGCGGGTGGCAATTGTCAATGAGATGTTCGCGCGCAAGTTTTTCCATGGCGCAAACGCAGTTGGCCGTTACGTCGATAAGGACACCATGATTGTAGGAATGGCAGGGAATGTGGCCATGGCGCCAGGCATTGATCCTGTTGCGCCTCTCACCAACGAAGAAACCATGTACGTTCCTGCCGCGCAAATGGAGGCCAGGCAGCTCTCGTTGCTTCACGTGTGGTTCCAGCCAAGCTGGATTGTTCGGGCCTCCGGCCCGGTGGACGGACTGACGGCACAGATGCAACGCGCATTGGCGAGCGCCGATCCCAATCTGCCCTTCTCAGGCTTCTACAGCATGCGCGATTTGCTGGCGAAGACTTTGGCGACACAGCGTGTTGAGGTGGCGCTCCTGAGCGCGATGACAGCGCTAGCGCTGCTGCTGAGCGCCGTGGGAATCTTTGCGCTGATAGCAAATATCGTGGCGCAGAAAACGCGTGAAATCGGCATCCGGCTCGCTCTAGGCTCCAGCATTCGTCAAGCCATGGTGCATGTCGGAGCGCCCGGAGTACGAGCATCCGCACTGGGGCTCATCGTCGGTTTGATTTTATGTACAGGAGCATTGCGTGCCATGAGTAGCGTGCTTTATGGCATTGGCGTCTACGATGCTCCAACCCTGGTTTCCGTGGCTCTCGCGCTTGGATTGGTGACGCTTCTGGCTACAACCCTGCCAACACTGAAAATTGCAAGGATCGACCCAGCCAAGACACTGCGCGAAGAATAGGGGCGGCCTCGGCTTCATGACTCGGCGCGCAGAACGTCCCATCGAATGACGCGCAGCGCATCCAGGAAAGCCACATCACGATCGAGCACATCGCGTGCGGGCTGATTGAGAAACTGGCTTGTGGGTAGGTTCCAAACAAGTCACAAGTGAAGCCACGCGTTGCAATCTCAAGTTACGAGAACGCCGTTTCTGGACAAGCGCAGTATAGGCGCAATCCCGATAGGCATAACTCGCGACCACTAGAGATTCCTGCCGATGTTGCACTGACTCCTGCCTGGGGATCGAGATGAAATTTGTGCAACCGCGATAGATGTGTATGCATCTATATAGACATGAGCGAATCACTCTTGCCGACATTGCCGTGCATGTGTGGCAGCTTTCGCAGGATCTCGCGGGCGCTCACCCAGATGTACGAGAACGCGCTGCGGCCACTTAAGCTGCGGGCTACGCAGCTCACTATCCTGCAAGTGCTTTCGCGCGCCGGGGAAGTGTCCCAGGGACAACTCGGCGAAATGCTGGCAATGGACAGCACAAGTCTGACGCGAACCCTCGCCATCATGGTCCGCCAAGGCTGGATCAGCGGGCGCCGTGGCAAAGACAGGCGAGAACGATGGCTGCGTCTGTCCGGCACCGGAGAGGCGCAACTCAGACGTGCTCTGCCGGTCTGGGAGAAAGTCCAATCGCGCCTGCGCCGCGAAGTGGGAGAGCAGGCCTGGAATGATCTTCTACAAGTCACGCGTCAAATGACAAGTTTGATCACGACAAAAGGAGACTCGTTATGAAAAATTACGGAAAGCTCGCTACTGGACTCATCGTCGTTTGGTTCCTCTTTGCTTTGTCCGCCTCGGCCCTGCACGTGTTTGAGAATAATTCGAATCGTATCGGACTTGCGGTGGGGATGGCCGCACTGACGCCGATTGTTGTGTTCTTCTTGTGGCTTGCGGCGTCCGAGAGCTTTCGACGTTTCACATTATCCTTGAACCCGAGGATTTTGACGTCTGCGCAGGCATGGAGAATGGTCGGATTCACCTTCGTACTGTTGGAGGCCCGAGGCGCGTTGCCAGCAATCTTTGCGCTACCCGCAGGGTATGGCGACATGGCGATCGGCGCTACAGCTTCCTTCGTGGCGTGGAAGCTTGCAAATCCCACTCATCGCAACTCCTTTATCCTGTGGCAACTGCTTGGAATTACGGACCTGGTGACTGCCGTGAGCCTGGGTACAACCGCGGGCTTGATCAGTCCGCAAGGCCCGTCGATGGCCCCGATGACGACCATGCCATTGAGTCTAATTCCCACATTCCTTGTGCCGCTATTTGTGATTTTTCACGTTATCTGCATTGGCCAGGCAAGGTCCTGGAAAGCCGTTTCGGAGATCGTTCCTCAGACTACGAGGCCGACGCAGTATCACGCGATCTGATCATTGATTTCGACGAGAGCCGCACAACCAGGAAGACTACCAAAGGCGAACTGGCTACTTGGCTTTCAGAAGTTCGACGCGGGCGGTGGCGAAGGGCATGACGGCTTCGAGCAACACGGGAGTTCGCGCGGCGTTATTGGCTAGATATAGCATGAAAGAGGCGTCTTTCGTCTCCACGCCATTGTCGAACACGCGAATGCCGATTTTGGATGCGGTGTAGTCTCCTGCAGGCACGGTCACCTTTTCGGAGGCGGCTCGGACTTTGGCGCGAACGTCATACAGCTTGTGCCCGTCGTAGACGGGGCAGCGCACTTCTGGCATTTTTGCCCAGTCGACGTTGCGCAGGAATTGCATCAAGCCGAGCGGATCGCGCGTGCCAGGCAACACGCGCGCCTGCGCGGCCTCCGGTGAAGCAGGCTCCCTGCCGGTGGCGGTCATACGCTGGAGGGACTCCACCTTCTGCCCGCGCTCGTTCAGGCGCATTTCATATTGCAAACTCGCCAGAGTCGCCGCGTCGCTATAAGAATCGAATTGATCGTCCACTTCGAAAATCATGCGCAATGCATTCTGCGTGTGTGCAAAGGCCTGCAAATGCCAGACGCTCTTTCCGATAAAAGTGCCGCGTCCGGCAACCTGGAGCTTCAAACTCGCCACATTCTCGAGATTGGAGACGTTGGCGGTGTATTCGAGAACTTCGCCGGGGCGGAGAGGCAACGCGGTGTCAACGGGGGCCGCGACTTTCTTTGAGATAGCCGGCAGGCGGGGCTTCGCCGCGGCGGCGTTCGCAGGCTTGGCCGAATCAGGGGGCGCGTCACGGAAGCCCGCCGGCTCAGGCGATACAACCTCTGGGGCGGGCTTTGCCTCGCGCGCACGCAGATAGTAGAAGGTACCTACCACGCAGCCCAGCACGGCCAGTATTGCAATGCCGATTGTGGTCCTGAGACTCATGCTCTTTGTGTGACGCTCGTTTGATTCAGCGGTTTGCCCTGCGTCCATCCGTCGTACAATATCTCCCTGTGCACGGAATCAACGGGTTCGCATTGCCGGTTCACCGCAAACTATAAGCGTATCAAAACGCGGGCCAGCCGTCTTTTCCGGGCTTACGTCGTAAGTTGAATCAGAAACAGGAGGGTTTTCTGAATGCGGTACCTCGTCACGGGCGGCGCCGGCTTCATCGGCTCAAACACAGTGGACGAACTCGTCCGGCGCAGCCATAGCGTCGTAGTGCTCGACGATCTCTCTTCCGGAAAAGAAGACAATCTGGCGGAAGTCCGCAACAAGATTACTTTCATCAAGGGCAGCATCACGGATATCGAGGTGGTGCGGAAGGCCATGCATGAAGCGGAGTACGTGTTGCACCTCGGGGCCCGGACATCCGTGCCGCGATCAGTCAAAGACCCCATCGAAACGAACAAGATCAACATTGATGGCACGCTGAACGTCCTGGTTGCTGCAAAAGAACTGAAGGTGAAGCGCGTGGTGTTCGCAGCTTCCTCTTCGGCTTACGGGGAGACGCCGACTCTTCCTAAAGTTGAAACGATGCAGCCGCAGCCCATTTCGCCGTATGGGGTCACGAAGTTCGTGGGCGAGCTTTACGGGCAGACGTTCGGGCGTTGTTACGGACTGGAAAACGTGGCGCTGCGTTATTTCAACATTTTTGGCCCACGGCAAGATCCCAGCTCGCCGTATTCCGGCGTGCTTGCGAAGTTCTGCACGGCGTTTCTGGAAGACACGCCACCGGTTGTCTTTGGAGACGGCGAGCAGACGCGGGACTTTACTTACGTGGATAACGCTGTCCAGGCGAATCTACTCGCTTGCGAGGCACCCAATGTTTCTGGAAAAGTTTTCAACGTTGGCGTTGGGGGACGCGTTTCCCTGAATGAAGTCCTGCGCGAGCTTGGAAAAATCACCGGCAAGACGCTTGAAGCGAAATACGAACCGCCGCGCGAAGGAGACATCCGAGACTCGCAGGCAGATATTTCGCAGGCGCGCGAATTTCTTGGCTATTCGCCGCAGGTATCATTCGAGGAGGGGTTGGCGCGGACGTTCGAATGGTACCGGGAGACACAGGCGAAGGCGGTGGTGAAGACGGAGAAGTGAGTGGCGGTTTGGGAGGCGCACGCAACGGCGAACGCCCCACAAACGCAAATCATCAAGATTGAATGTTCAGGGTTGAGTTGTTTTGCCGTAGTTGAGCGGGTCGCTGGCTTTCGGCGCGTCGTAGTTGTTCCAGAACCAGAGCGGGTCGAGTTTTTTTTGCTCGGGCCATACCTGGTTCAGAGTAGCTCCCTCAAACAGTTCACCATTCTTCATCACCCAGTGGATCGTATTGGTGTTGTGGATATCGTCGAGTGGATTCTTGTCCATGATTACGAGGTCCGCCAGCTTGCCGGGCTCAATCGAGCCGAGGTCGGCAGGCCTGCCGACAATTTTTGAACCGTTGACCGTGGCGCAGCGGATGACTTCGAGCGGGGTCATGCCGCCGCTCGCGAGCATCCACATCTCCCAGTGATAACCGATTCCCTGCATCTCGCCGTGGCTGCCGACGCCGACGAGACCACCGGCGCGCTCGAGCTTGGCCATCTGGGCGGCGAGTTTCGGAAACTCATACTCATCCTTGCGGAACCATCCTGGCCGCCGTTTGGTTCGCTGGTCGAGGACGCGATGCGGAACGAAGTGATTCAACTTGGCGTTGTCATGCACTTCGCTGTTTTCAAACCAGAAATCCTCGCCGAACGGGCCGCCATAATTCACGATGAGCGTCGGTGTCTCCGCGATGCCAGACTTCGCAAACATCTGGATCATGTCGTTGTAAAGCGGGGTGATCGGCAGGGTGTGTTCGTTGCCGTGGAAACCGTCGATCAAGTGGGTTAAATCAAGCTTCAGATCAAGCGCGCCTTCGGTGGTGGGCATCATCTCCAGCTCTTTTGAGGCCTGCACCATGTACTGCCGCTGCTTGCGATTGCCGACGACGTAGCTCTTGATATTATGCGTGCCGTAGTATTTTCTGTACTTGGTCAGCACGCCTTTCACTTCTTCTGCGGACTGAAAGTTGTTGTCGGAAAAAACGCCCGGCCCGGTAGAGAAGGCGCGCAACCCGAGGATGTCGCCGGTGTCCACCAAATCCTGGTAGGCAAACATATCGTTCGTGCCGGTCTGCACATCGAGGCCAGCGGTGACGCCGTACGCGAGGTTTGCGAGGAACGACCAGTTTTGCGTGTCCAAGATGCCGCGCCGGATTTCGGTCCAGTGCGCGTGGGTGTCAATGAAGCCCGGCACGATCGTTTTGCCGCTCACATCGAACACTTTGGAGCCCGCCGGCGCGCTGCCCTTCGCGCCGACGCTTTTGATGCGGTTGCTCTCGACGACGATGTCGGCGTTCTTTAGAACTTCGTCGCCCTTCATTGTTACAACTGTGGCGCCTCGAAGAACGATCGTGCCTTTGGGCGTTTTCCGCGGGACTTCCAGATCGACGGCGATCTCCTGAACGTCCTTTTCCTGTTCCTTCAGTTTCTTTTCTTCTTTTTTCTCGTCCTTCTTTTGATCCTTCTTCTCGTCTTTCTTCACATCTGCCGTTTGTGACGCGGCGTCCGTTTTGTCCGCGTCCTTCTTATCGGAGTCTTTAGCGTCCGCGTCTTTCTTGTCGCCTTCTTTCTTCTGGTCCTTCGGCGGTTCGAAGGAGATGGCGCTCAGAGGTTCACGGAAGAGGCTCGCGCCCACCGCCCAGGTGATCGTCTTGCCGCCATCGGCCCAGGCAAAATAGTCAGCGCCGATGTCGGTCAGCCGCTTGGCCGGAACGGCAGGAGTGGCCACGTTGACAGTTGGAGGTTCCCCGCCAACGATCGGCATGGCGATGACATAAAGTTGATTCATTACGTGCGCAAGCACCCACTGGCCATCAGGACTCGGCACAATGTCGTCCGCGGGAACTGGCTCTTCGAAGAAATAGAGTCCCTGGCCTTTGACCACGAGGTGTGTCCGGCGGTCCGTGCCGTCGTAGCGCAGGGAGACGAGGCCCTGCGGCGTGTAAACGTAAATGCGGTCCTTGTCGTTGGTGAAATGAGGCCCGCCTGCTCCGCGCGCGGGCAAGATCAAGTTGGCGCCGCCGCCGTCGGAGGGAATCCAGATGAGGTCGGCGTTGCCCGTCTGCCCGCCGTCGAAGGTACTGTTTTCTCGGTCATAAGCATTGCCGCGCAGCAGAACGATTTTCGTGCCATCGGGCGACCATGCCGGATTGCTGTACACAGCGAGAGACTTTGATAGTTGAACGGGTGTTCCGCCAGCGGCGGGGATTTTCCAGAGCTGGCCGCCGTCGCTGGACCAGGTCACATAAGCGATGGACTTGCCATCCGACGACCAGGCGGGCTGAAATTCGCGGGCGTTTCCGGTGGTGAGCCGCTGGGGCTTGCCGCCGGGCATGTCCATGGTGAAGAGGTGCGTCATGGAGGAGAAAACCAGTTTTTTTCCATCGGGCGATTCTGCAGGATCCATGATTAGGCGCACCTTCACCGGCCCTTGTTCGACCGTCTGCGGAAAATCCAGCTTGGGCCCCAATTCCTGCGAGACCTGGGCAGTGAAGGGGATTATTTTTTCTGCGCCTGTGGCCAGATCGAGACGTTTGATTTTGCCATCCTGGTTGTAAACGATTTCCTTGCCGCCTGGGAGAAACGTGTAACCGGGGAAAACGTCGCGAGTGAAGAGCGATTCCTGATCGTCGCGGGTGACTGGATACTTCACCCAATGGTCTTCTCCGCTTTCGAGATTGCGCAAACGCAGTCCAGACTCCGTCTCGTAGCGCGTGACGTAGAGGACCTGCTTGCCATCCGGCGAGAGCACGGGGCGAAAAGCGCTCTTGATCTGGCGAATGAGGTCGTCTTCGTCGCCGGTCTTGCGGTCGCGCCGGGCGATGTGCCACGTAGGGAGCTGTTGGTTGTAGTACAACGAACCTAGCTTGGCGGCGTAGTAAAGATATTTTCCATCTGGAGAAGCTACTACGCCCATGGCATTGGGGCGGCGGTTCCTTTCCAGGTTCGGCGTGGGCTTGGATTTGGTGATTTGCACGCCGGTGCCGCCGTCCATGTGGTACATCCAGATTTCGCTAGAGCCGATGCCGAATTGCGCTTTCGAAACAAAAATGTATTTGCCATCGGGGGCCCAGCTCGGAGAAGTGAAATCGTTATTCGGATCTTTCGAGACTTGCTTCACGCCAGTGCCATCGGGATGCATGATCCAAATGTTCTCGCTTCCTTCGCGGTCGGAGAGGAAAGCGATCCACTGGCCGTCTGGGGAGAACTTCGGCTGGCTGTCGAATGACATGCCTCCATCGATCGGCTTGGCCTGGCCGCCTTCGATAGGGAGCGTGTAAATGTCGCCGACTAGTTCGAAGACGATGGTCTTGCCATCGGGCGAAACGTCGAGTGAAAGCCACGTGCCTTCATCGGTAGTGAATTCAACTTTGCGGTCGGACTTCAGCGGCAGGCCTTTTTTCTCGTCCTTTTTTTCGTCTTTCTTTTCGTCCTTCTTCTCTTCCTTCTTGTCCTTCTCCTGATCGGCGGCGTCCTGCCGTCTTGGGCTGGCGCTCAACGATGCTGCGCTGCCAAAAATTACTCCGAAGACCGTTGCCAACGCAACGAACGACGCGTTCAGACCGCGCAGACTGGGCTGCTTCACGTTCATGATCGATTTCCTCCGTACCGTCTTACGAAAGTTTTGCCCCGGGAATCACAGTTGGCGACCGACTAGTTGCGGGCCAGCCGACGGACACACCCTTCTGCGTCCTTAGACGCAAGCAATGTGGAAGCGTCTCGGCCGCACCGACCCTGGGGTTGCTATTGATCCGATTCCTCTTCGCCGCCCCGTCCACCGCGGGGTTGCGGCGGCGCGGGGACGATGTGAGGGATTCCCGCGTCATTCATCTTTTTATTCAACGCAGGCAGGTCTTCCTCTGCAATCTTCTTGACTTGGGCCGAGGCATCGTTAACCAGCGGCGTCAACTCCGCAAGCTTTTCTTTCTGATGCGCGCTTGGCGCGGCCGTAAACCCATCGAGGTCATCCAAAAGGTTCTGCACTTGATTCGGGAGCGGGTCGGGCTTCCACTCGAACGGAGGCCCTGCGTTCCCCAGCCCTTGCCGTTCACGAATAAACTTTTCCGCGACGGCGTCTACTTTTTTCTGCAGCTCATCGGCGGCTTTCACGATGTCGTCCGGAATCTTCGCGGTGTTGGGCTTTCCCGCATCTTTCTTCCACTCCTCTCGGGCAGCCTTCAGCGCCGCCTGGATGCCTTCGATGGTCTTGCGGTCCTTATCCGTGGTTTTGGCCATGGGATAGAGTTGATCGATCAGTTCGCGTCGCGCGGAACGGTCCGCCGCTGAAATAACGATTCGCGTGTCTTCTTCGACCATGACTTTTTGCGTGGCTTCCTTGTCCCCGGCCTTGATCTTGATGGTGTATTCGCCCGGCTCGACGAGCGGGCCGCGTGGACCGAAACCGAAGCCCGCGGCGATGGCTTCGAGTTGTTCGGGTGTTGGTTCTGCCGGCGCATTCGAGCGCAGATCCCAGTTCGTGCGATTGACACCCGCCCCACCGGGTCCGTCCATCTCTCGAATCGCTTTTCCGTCTTTATCGAGCACGGTGATTTTTACTTTGCCTTCCTTCTTTTCGGCTGTATCCCCTTTGGCGTCGGCCCTGGGCTTCTGCTCGGCTGGGTCTTTCTTGTCCTTCTCGTCAGGACTCTTTTTGGCGGCTTCGGCGGGCACGGCTTCCTTGAGGTAGTAGGTCAAAATCGCGCCGTACGGAGGATTTTTCGCGGTGAACATTTTTTGACCGGCGCTCCAACGCCGGTTGCGCAGGTGCCACGTTATCGCCGGCCGGGGCGGAAAGAATGTCAGCGACGATGCCGCTGCGTTCGCATCCATCTTCTCGATCGGCGTCAAATCGTCAAGAATCCAGATGGAGCGCCCATGCGTCGCCAGCACCAGGTCATTATCGCGAGCTTGAATTTCGATGTCGTCCACAGGTACGGTTGGAAAATTGTTTTTCAACGCGGTCCAGTTTGCTCCGCGATCCCACGATGTCCACAGACCGAACTCGGCGCCAGCAAACAAGAGGTTAGTGTTCCGCGGATGCTCGCGCACCACATGGAGGCTTCCGGCTGAATCCGGAATCCCGTTACGGATGGCTTTCCAGTTCTCGCCGTAGTCGTTCGTCACAAAAATATAGATGTTGTTATCGCCACCTCGATGGCCGTCAAACGCCAAAAACGCGGCTCCGTCACCGGTCTTCGATGCCACTACACGGCTTACGTAGGTTCCTTTCGGCACTGCAGGCGCCTTCGATGCCACGTTCTTCCAGGTTTTCCCGCCATCGCGCGTCACTTGCACGTTGCCATCATCGGTTCCCACCCAAAGCACATTGGGAGTCAGTGGCGATTCGCTCAGCGTGGTGATGGTTGGATACTCTTGCACGCCATCGTGGCGGGAGAGAGTGTTCTTGTCCGGCGTCTTGCCGAAAATTTGCAGTTTGTTGCGGTCAGCACCGGTCGTCAAGTCTCCGCCGAGCCGGGTCCAGTTGTCTCCTCGATCCGTCGACTTGAAGAGATAATTTCCGCCGTAGTAGATCGTAGTATGTTCGTGGGCGGAAACCGCCACGGGCGAGTTCCATTGGAAGCGATAGTGCGGCTCTCCGGCTTTGGCTTCCGGCCGGATCGACCGCTGCTGCCCGGTGCGCATGTCGCGGCGATCGATGTAACCGTCCTGCGACTCGGTATAGACGATCCAAGGCTCGACATTGTCGATGGCTGCATAAAAGCCGTCGCCGCCGTGAATCACTTGCCAGTCTTCATTCACGATGCCGTCGCGAGTAAGCGTCTGGCTTGGCCCGCACCAACTACCGTTGTCCTGCAAGCCGCCACAGATGTGATATGGCCTTTCATTGTCGAGCGCCACTTCGTAGAACTGACCGATAGCGATGGTGTTGACGAAGTCCCAGGTCTTGCCGGCATCGTAGCTCCAGTGAATGCCGCCATCGGACCCGGTGAGCATGTGATTCGAATCGGCTGGGTCGATCCACATCGCGTGATAGTCTCCGTGAATACCATGGATGCGCTGCGTTGAAAACGTCTTTCCTCCATCCTCGGAGTAGAACATCGGCGCACCAAGCTCCCAGATGCGGAGATCGTTATTGG
>MNDE01000029.1 GCA_001914785.1 Acidobacteria bacterium 13_2_20CM_57_17
ATCCAAACACATGAAACAACAACCGATACCACGTTGTCAAGACCCCGCGCATAAAAAACAGCCCTGAAACTGGGGGAGGGCAAGTGTTTGCAGGTCCTTGCGTAGTTGACGAATCTCTGCCAGCAATGCCTGGAGCGTCGGCGACTCTGTTGGCGTAGCCTGACCAAGCACGGGCGAAGAGAATAGCAAAAGGCTAAGAGCAAGTACGGACGGGCGAAGCATCGGGCACCTCCGCTGTACTCGAATAATTGGACACCCAACCCTTTACAGAAGTTCCCGGTTCGCAAGGGAGAACATGCATGAGGGCGCCATCGCCAAAATTAAATAATTGTGAGCGTCTTCCCGGCGGCCCAGCCGTCGAAAGTAAGTAAGTAAGTAAGCAAGCCCGACGAAAGCGGTCCGGGCAAGAAAAGGATTCCAACCCAATGAACACCTTACTGGCAGTCGCAATTCTGGTTTCCGGCCTGTTCGTTTTGCCGCTACAGGAGAAGCCTCTAGACAAAACGCCTGAAAGGATCTCTTGCCCGATGCATGAGCCGCACAAATCTTCACAAGAGGATCAGCATCATCAGGGCGTTGTCGAACGCGGGGATAAAGTTATGGGATTCTCGCATGAGAAGACGAGGCATCATTTCCGGCTTTACTCGGACGGCGGGGCCATTGAAGCCGAATCCAATGACTCCCAAGACGCCACGAGCCGCGACGAAATTCGCGCGCATTTCGGGCACATTGCCAAGATGTTTGCGGCGGGAGATTTTTCCTCACCCATGCTAATTCACGCGCAGAATCCGTCGGGAACCGAAGCTATGAAACGGCTTCGCGACAGCATTCAGTACAATGTTGAGGACGCGGAACGTGGGACGCGCATCCGCATCACAACCAAGAACCCCGAAGCACTTCAGGCTGTGCATCGGTTTCTGCGTTTTCAGATCGCAGACCATCAGACGGGCGACGCCACAGAAATAACGAAGGTACCGTAGACGCTTTCCATGTGCAGTTTGTACGATGTGCTGGAATCGCGTAAAATGAGGGTTTCAATCGAGCCCAATGGCCACTCCTTTCCATATCATCTCGAACGTATCGGCCATGCCAGTGCCTTCGCCGACCGCGCATCCGCGGCCAGATTGGCTGCGCGTCAAGTTTTTTGGTGGCGAGCGATATCAGGACCTGAAGCGCATCATGCGCACGCTGGATCTACACACCGTCTGCGAGAGCGCGAGATGCCCGAACATTGGCGAGTGCTGGGAACACGGGACGGCGACGTTCATGATTCTGGGCGACATCTGCACGCGGGCTTGCGGATTCTGCGCCGTGCCTTCAGGCAAGCCCGTCGGACCGCCGGACGAAGAAGAGCCCTTTCGCGTGGCCGAAGCCGTCGAAAGATTGGGGCTGCGCTACGCGGTGGTGACTTCGGTAAACCGCGACGACCAGCCTGACGGGGGCGCCCACATTTTTGCGCGCACCATTGAAGAGATTCGCCGGCGCGTTCCGGGCTGCAAGGTCGAAGTGCTGATTCCTGATTTTCGCGGCGACTGGGACGCGTTAGGCGCGGTTCTTGCCGTGCGCCCGGACATTCTCAACCACAATACGGAAACCGTGCCGCGGCTCTACCGGCAGGTCCGCAAAGGTGCAGTGTATGAACGTTCGCTCGAGCTGCTGCGCCGTTCGAAGGAAGCGCATCCGGAAGTTCCGACGAAGACCGGACTGATGCTGGGGCTTGGCGAGGAAAAGGAAGAAGTCTTGGCCACGATGCAGGATCTCGCTGCGCAGGGCACGGACATCCTGACGCTCGGACAGTATTTGCAGCCTACTCGCGAACATCTGCCCATCGTTCGCTACGTTCATCCTGACGAATTCTCCGAGTTCAAAATCCTCGGCGAGGCCATGGGCTTCAAGCACGTGGAAGCGGGCCCGCTGGTGCGTTCTTCGTATCACGCGTTCGATCAGGCCGCATCCGCGGTCAGGTAACACCGAAAATATTTCTCGCATCGCGTCGTCTCCTGCCAGCGAGAGTTCCAGGACAACGCATTTTGTACGCGTGCCTTTGAATTATTTTGGCGTAGCGGTCGACCAATCGGTGAAAGGGACGGCGCGGCCGCCACGAATCACCGTGGGAAGCACGTGATCGAATCCTTTGTGCGATTTCGATGAATAGTTCAATTTGAGCTGCGGACCGAGGCCCATATCGAATTCATGGATAGATTCAATGCCTCGAATCAGCCCGTCGCGCGTTAATTCTTTTCCCGCGCGCTTCATCCCTTCCACCAGGACCATCGCATCGACAAAGCCTTCCAGGCTTACGAAGTTCGGCTGGGCGGAGGGGATGTATTTCGTCAGTTCGCGGCGGTAAAGTGCGACCGTCTTGTAGTCGGTCAGATAGTAGGGTGGCACGACCTGGGTGATTACCATGCCGTCCGAGTCGGAGCCAGCTTCCTGAATCAAATCGTCCGTCCCCACGAAAGACACCGTGAGGAAGAGCGGCTTCCAGCCCTTGGCATGAGATTGTTTGAGAATGGGAGCGACCGTATTCGCGGGTCCCACCAAAACCACGGCCTCTGGATTCGCCGCTTTCACAATGTCAATCGCACCACCCACCTGCGCGGTTTGCCGTTGGTAAGAAGCGGCCGCGATCGGCTCGGCATTGTGAGTCTTCAGCGCCGCTTTCACACCTTCAAGCACGGCCGCGCCAAATGCATCCTCAGGATAGATCACGCCGACCTTTTTGTAACCCAGCGTTCCCCACATGCCGTCAATTTGTTCTCGTGTTTCATCGAAATAGGAGGCGCGAACGTTGACAATCCAGTGCCGCAGCGGGACATACAGCGTCTGCGCGCCGGTGAACAGCCCAACCACTGGAATCTTGTTGCTTTCTGCCATCGGGATGTATTTCACGGCCGTAGGTGTGCCGACGAAAAAACCAAGCGCGAAAACTTTCTGCTCCATCAGGCGGTTGAAGCACGCTTCCGTCTTTGCCGGATCATAGCTATCGTCGTAGGCGACGAGTTTCAATTTGCGGCCGTCTACGCCGCCAGCGTCATTGACCATGGCGAAATAAGCTTTCGCCCCACTCACAGTTTCCGTGCCCAGAAAATGAGAGGGCCCTTCCAGCGCGGAGCACGATCCAATTAGGATTTCTTTGTCGCTGACTCCTGTGGCGGTTTGCGCCCGCGTTGAAATAGAAACAGTGAAGAAACACCCAAGAAGCACACCAAGCCCCAAGACGTACTTCTGCGTATCTTTTTTCATCTCTCTCTCCGTTTTTAAAACGCGGCCCCTGGAGACGGAACTTCTATATGTCCTGTTTAGTCTTGTACTGAGAGGATGTCAATGCGTTTACGGTGCGGCGGAGCGTAGCAGTAAGCGTTGAAAACGATGACCGGAGCCTTGAGCGATACCGCAAATGGCGTCGATTACAAAAGCTGCTGCTTCATGCGCGGCCCCAGCACCACGAGCACAATGCCGACAGTGAGAAGAGTAATCGAAACCGCAGCCGGGACTTGCGCGGTTTTCTCTTCGTCCACCGTAGCTTTGATAGGGCCGATCTTCGCGACTTCTTCCTGTTTGTGATAGTTGAAATTAGGGTGGACGAGCCCAATTACGCCAAGAACCAGAAGTATGACTCCGAGAACCATCACTACACTCTTCATAGGTCAGAACGTATCATAATCACCAGAACTTGTATTAGAAATGCAAGCGGGCACACCCGTGTGCCGACTAGGCGCAAAGGTATCCTGATTCGCTTAGAGAACTTTACGAACGGCTGGCGGCTACTGCGGCTGCGGCTTTTTTCGCGGCCTTGGCTGCTGTGGAAGCCTTACGGCGGCGCTTGGTCTTTGGTGGAGTCGCGGGCGCCTCGCCAATCAATTCGGCCGTCATGATGCTGGTTACGAACAGCTTGGGGCCATGATCGTCAAAATCCACCGCGGTGCGTTCCTGGTCGGAAGCGGTCACGATACCCAGGCCGTACGTCTCATGCTTAATGGTCTGACCTTCCTGCATTACTTGCACAACGTCCTCCTTGACCGATCTCGCTGATAATCTCGATTCGAATCTCTTGGAGAAGGGCCCCTTATACCAGTCCAGGGGCTCTCCTATCAGAGACTAGAGGCTGGTAACGTTCTCAGCCTGAAGGCCCTTGGGGCCTTTCTTCACTTCAAATTCCACGGCTTGACCTTCGTTGAGCGACTTGTAGCCTTCCATCGCGATCGCGGAGAAGTGCACGAAAACATCTTCTCCCGTCTGGCGCTGGATAAATCCGAAGCCCTTTGAAGCATTAAACCACTTCACTGTTCCTTGTTCCTTCACTGTCCAGCCTCACACGCGCAACTCCGACCGGGTCGGAATCCGCGATATTGGAATTGCGTTGCGTCTCTTGGTCCGTTTCCAGCAGCGGCAAAGCTTGTGCTTGCAGCCTCTTGAGCGGGTCAAAAGGGATTGCAAGAGCAACAAACGCTATGTAAAGAGTACCATAAAACAGTCGTTCTGTCCACGGCTCTGCGCGCGGCACGGGAGAACCACGCGGCCATCTAAACTATAGAAAACACATTATTTACATGAAAATTGGGCAGGAAAGGACTTCGTGCAGTCGCGGTAAACCCATTTACTCCAGGGATTCGGGCTCGAGGGTTAAGTCGCCCTCACCGGAGGCCTTTTTTTGCCAATATTTGCCTACCCAGGCTTCCCAGCTCTTTCCGGCAGCAGTATCCCGGCCGGTGAAGGCGAGTGCCGCGATATTGGCATAGGCGATTTTTAACTTTTGCGTGGAATCTTTGGGAAGAATTCTCACAAAACTTGTGGCAAGAGAAGGGCCGCTTGTCCGGTCGAACAAGTAACCTTCGATTTCTGCATTGTTTTTGAGAATCACTGTCACATCGCCGCGATAGTCGAAGGCTTTCTCGAGCGCAATGCGCAGGTCTTCTTCCGTCGCCAGCTTGGGCACCCAGCCTTGCATACTTTCGTGAACTGTACCGGGAGCGACTTCTAGAGTGTCTGGGTTCAAAGGAGAACCTTCGGATTTACTGGCGCTCGTAAAAGGAGCGACATGGCTTGGCCGGTCCGCATGGCGAGGACCTGTCACGCGCGCGTCTCCTCTAACTGACTCTTGTCGGCCTGGATTTGAACAAGCGGGTTGTAGGAGTGCACGGGCTTGACCGGCTCATTGAGCATCGCGAGCGCATCCGAATCGTCGTACTTTGTGGACAGCTCAGCCTTTACCGTTGCCCAGAGACCACGGAGTCCGCTGAAGGTGTGATCCACAGCCGAAGCTTCGTAACCGCTGTGCACCATGCAGTTCGCGCACTTCGGATTGCCTGATTCGGTGCCGTAATTCTGCCACTCGGTGGAGTCGAGCAACTCTTGGAATGTATCCACGTATCCGTCCTGCAGCAGATAACATGGCTTCTGCCATCCGAAGACGTTGTACGTCGGCATTCCCCAAGGAGTGCAGGCATACGTTCGCTTGCCCATCAGAAACTCGAGGAACAGCTTCGACTGGTTGAACTGCCAGCTCGCTTTGCGATTGGACAAAATTGCACGGAACAAGCGCCGCGTGCGTGCGCGACCGAGGAAATGCTTCTGGTCGGGGGCTTTGTCGTAGGAATAGCCGGGTGAAAGCATCATCCCTTCGACGCCCAGTTCCATCATTTCGTCGAAAAACGCGCGGACGCTCTTGGGATCGGCGCCATCGAACAAAGTGGTGTTCGTGGTGACGCGGAAGCCTTGTTTTATTGCCTCCCGAATGCCTTCGATGGCCAGGTCATAGCCACCCTCGCGGCAAACGGAAAAATCGTGGTGTTCTTTCTGCCCGTCCACGTGCACGGAAAATGTCAGGTACTTGCTGGGCTTGAAAAGATGCAGCTTTTCCTTCAACAGTAGGGCATTGGTACAGAGATAGATGTATTTCTTGCGCGCGACCAGGCCTTCGACAATCTTGTCTATCTGCGGGTGCATCAGCGGCTCGCCGCCGGGGATCGAAACCATCGGTGTGCCGCACTCGTCCGCGGCCTTGAAGCATTCCTCCGGGCTCAAATCCGTTTTCAAAATGTGCGCCGGATACTGGATTTTGCCGCACCCCGCGCAAGCCAGGTTGCAGCGGAATAGCGGCTCCAGCATCAAGACGAACGGGTAGCGTTTACGCCCCTTCAGTTTTTGCTTCAGGACGTAAGTTGCGACCGTCCACATCTGTGAAATCGGTACCGGCATCTTTCTGGTTATCTCCAGTGTATAGGGGTGAACCCAAGCCCACGGGATCTTCTCGAGTAAAGGAGATCACAAACCTCTATTGTAACCGAGAACCCACGAAATCCGTGCGAGTGCTTTTACTCAGATGCAAAGGGATGTTCCTCCGTGGCACGGTAAGTGCATTTTGGTAGAGGATGCTTCCGCAATCGCAAGCAGAGTGTTTGCCTGGCCCCAAAGGCCCCGCTGGGGCTTCAGGCGTAGAATCGAGACATATCCGAGGCAGAGAAACAGTTGCGCTTATGCCCCGCAAAAATCTCCTGAGCCTTTTCGCTGATTTTGCCCGCTTTGCCGGCGATGTCGCTGTCGTCCAAAGACGCGGCTACCGTCGGGAAAAGCTGACGTACAAAAAGCTTTACGCAAAGGCTCTTTTCTGGAGCCATACCCTCGCCGAGCGCGGGGTTGGCCCGGGTGATCGCGTATTTCTTTGGGGGCCGAATTCCGCCGAATGGGTCGCTTGCTTCTGGGGAATCCTTTTGCGGGGCGGCGTAGTTGTCCCCATGGATGCAGCCGCGGCCCCTGATTTCGTTGAACGCGCGGTAAAGGACGCGGGTGTGAAACTCATCTTGCGTGACCGTCAACAGATGGAATTGCCTGGTGCGCCCCCGTCGATGATCATCAATGATTTCAAGGATTTTGCGGAAAGCCCTCAGCCGGCTCCAGATACTGGGGTAGAACCGGGCAATGCTTCAACGCGAAGCACCGTTGCCGAGATTCTTTACACGTCCGGCACGACAGCCGAGCCGCGCGGTGTCGTTCTGACCCACGGCAATTTTTTGGCAAACCTTGAGCCGCTGGAAGGTGGGATCGAAGAGTACCGGAAATATGAGCGTTGGCTTCACCCGTTGCGATTCGTCACGCTCGTTCCGTTGAGCCACGTGTTCGGACAATTCATGGCGCTGTTTGTTCCGCCGCTGCTTGGGGCCGCGGTCGTTTTCGAACCGTCGAGCAATCCCACGGAGATTATGCGCAGCATCAAGCAAGAGCGAGCCACGGCGCTTATCGCTGTTCCGCGGATGCTCGATCTCCTTCATGCGGGTATCAAGAGAGAATTCGAAGGCCAGGGGAAATCTCAATGGTTGAAGCGCACTCTTGAAAGTGCGCAGGGCAGAAAATTTCTCAAGCGCGCCTGGATGTTTCGCCGAATCCACCGGCGCTTTGGCTGGAAATTCTGGGCGTTCATTTCCGGCGGGGCAGCTCTTTCGAACGAAACTGAGAATTTTTTTAAGTCTATGGGCTATGCCGTTGTTCAAGGCTACGGCATGACGGAGACGGCTTCGCTCATCAGCTTGAATCACCCGTTTCGCGCGACGGAGGGGACCGTGGGCAAGATTCTGCCGGGCCGCGAATGCAAGCTCTCCGAAGATGGCGAAATCCTGGTTCGCGGTGAAAACGTTTCCAGCGGCTATTGGGAACAGGGTGAATTTCGTCCTGCCGATCAAGAAGGCTGGCTGCGCACGGGCGATCTTGGCGAACTCGACGCCGAAGGCAATTTGCGTTTTCGTGGACGCAAGAAAAACGTGATCGTCACGCCTGCTGGTTTGAACATTCATCCCGAAGATCTAGAAATCGCTCTTCGCAAACAGCCTGGCGTGAAGGACTGCGTGGTCATTCCGCTCGAACGCGACGGCAACGCGGAACCTTGCGCCGTTCTTCTGTTGAACGATGGAGACAGAACTGCCGCCTCCGCAGTCATCGAAAGTGCCAACTTCACGCTTGCCGAATACCAGCAGATGCGCACATGGATCGTCTGGCCGGACCTGGATTTTCCTCGCACAGCCACGGGAAAGGCACGCATGTCCGTCATCGCGGCGCGCGCTGCGCAAATCCTCGATGGACGACAAGTTCGCGCGTCAGAAGGCGACAGAGCGCCCTCCTCTTCACCCGACGCGCTCGACCAACTGGTGCAACGTTTTACTGGAGGAGGTGGTGGAGATTCGCGGCTCGAACGCCACCTGGAACAAGAACTCAATCTCTCCTCCCTCGACCGCGTGGAGTTGCTGAGCGCACTGGAGGAAAGGTTTCACGTGGAACTAAACGAAAACGCCTTCGCCAACGCGAAGACTGTTGCCGACGTCGAGCGCGTCCTGCAGCAGCCGGCCGCGCGCCGTAGCGAGTACAGTTATCCGCGCTGGACGCAGCGTGAACCCATCCGCTGGCTGCGGCTCGCGGTGTATTACGCGCTGGCCTGGCCGGCAACGCGGATTCTCGGTCACCCGCGAGTCGTGGGCCACGAAAATTTTCGCGGCTTGAGGGGGCCTGTGCTCATTGTTTCCAATCACATCACGCGCCGCGCGGACATCGGCTTGATTCTCGCCGCCTTACCGCTGCGATACCGCCATCGGCTTGCCACGGCCATGGGCGGCGAATCGTTGAAAAACATGCGCCATCCGCCGCGTGATTGGTTCTTCGCCAGGCGTTGGGCGTATCAGCTCGGCTACTGGCTTGCCACGCTGCTGTTCAACGTTTTCCCACTGCCGCAGCTTTCCGGCTTTCGCGAAAGCTTCCGCTTTGCCGGCGATTCCGTCGACCGCGGCTATAGCGTGCTCGTTTTCCCCGAAGGCGAAGTCAACAATTCCGAGGATGGCCGCATGGCTCCGTTCCAGAGCGGCATCGGCCTCCTGGCCGAAAATCTGCGCATCCCGATTATTCCGATGCGTCTAGACGGCGTCTGGCAAATGAAGCGCGAACACCGCCGCCTCGCCCATCTTGGCGAAATCACCGTTCGCATCGGGACTCCAGTAATGTTCCCGCCCGGCATTTCCCCCGACGAAATCGCCCACCGCCTCGAATCCCTTGTGCGCTCCCTGTAATTCTGCGTCCCCGTAGCGCATCTAAAAAGGGACGTGGCCAAAGCCTATCGCGCACGCGCAAGCAGCCCGCTGGCTTCTATGGCAAAATAGAACGTTCACAGAGCACGATTTATGGCACACCGTACAACTCTCGAAGAAGAGCGCCCCGCAAAAACGCCGAAGGCGGCCAAGAAACCCGCAGCGGGCGGCCTCGCGAAAGTGGCCAGCCCCTCGAACGCATCGGGAACCGAAGAGCGCGAACGAATATTCGATGCCTTTCGCCGCTGGGGCTACTTGGAAGCGACCCTCGATCCGCTTGGCCTGTTTGAGCCGCTGAAGCATCTTGACCTAGACGCGCTGACCGGCGATGCCGCCGAAGAAGCCCGACGCATCTACTCCAATACCATCGGCGCCGATTTCATGCACTTGCCGGAGGCGGAGCGCCGCCGCTGGATCGCCGAGCGGTTAGAAGCTCCGCCGAGCCCAGTTGATCAGCACAAAATCCTCGAGCGGCTGGTTCGCGCCGATCTGTTCGAACAAGTCTTGCAGGCGCGCTATCTCGGCACCAAACGTTTTTCGCTCGAAGGCGTTACCGCCCTGATTCCGCTTCTCGACTCGATTCTCGACGCCGCGGGCGAACACGGCGCGGAATCCTCGATCATGGCTATGAGCCACCGTGGGCGACTGAACGTGATGGTTCACGCCGCGTGCAAAGCGCCACACGAAGTGGTCTCGGGATTTGAAGATGTCGATCCACGCAGCGTCTTGGGTGCAGGCGACGTGAAATACCACGTCGGCGCTACCGGCACTTACGTCACTACCAGTGGCAAGGAAATCGGCATCCACCTTGTTTCGAATCCCAGCCATTTGGAGGCCGTCGATCCGGTTGCCGTTGGCCGCGCCCGCGCGAAGCAGACGCGCTATGGCTTGCGCGGACCTTACGTTGATCGTTCGCGGGAAACGCTGAACAAAGTTGTACCCGTCGTCATGCATGGCGACGCGGCGTTTGCAGGCCAGGGCATTTGGGCGGAAACGCTCAACTTTGCGGACCTGCGCGCCTACACTGTTGGCGGCACGATTCACATCATCGTGAACAACCTCATCGGATTCACGACGCAGCCGACTCAGGAACATTCTTCGCGTTTCGCCTCAGACATTGCCAAGCGGCAGTCTGTGCCGATCTTCCACGTGAACGCGGAAGACCCGGATGCCGTTGTGCGCGTGGGCAAAATCGCCACTGAGTATCGCGCCACGTTTGCCGGCGACGTGGTCGTGGACATCATCGGCTACCGCCGGCATGGCCACAGCGAAGTCGACGATCCTACCATCACGCAGCCGCTTCTTTACGAACGCATCAAGAATCATCCGCCGCTTTGGAAGATTTACGCCGAGCGCACCGGTATCGACTCGACGCAGATCGCGGAGACAGTTCGCAAAGAATACGAGGAAGAACAGACCAAGGCGCGCGCGCTGAAAAAAATCCCGCACCTCCGCAAGCTGCCCGAATACTGGGCGCCGTATTCGCATGGCCGGTACAAACCAGAGTACGAAGTCGATACTGGGCTGACACAGGAAAAGCTGGCGGAAATCACCGATGGACTTGTGCGCGTGCCGGAGGGCTTTCACGTTCATCCGAAAATCCTGAAGCTGCTGGAACAGCGTTCCGAGATGGGTCACGGAAAGCGAGCCGTAGATTACGGATTCGCGGAAGCGCTCGCGTTTGGCTCCATCGTTCTAGAAGGCAATCCCATCCGTCTCACGGGGCAGGACTCGCAGCGCGGCACGTTCAATCAGCGCCATGCCGTGCTGGTCGACAACGTGAGTGAGCACGATTACCTGCCGCTCTCCCACCTTTCGCCGACACAGGCTTTCTGCGAAATCTACAATTCGTCACTTTCCGAGGCGGGCTGCCTCGGTTTCGAATATGGCTTTAGCCGCGACTATCCTGAAGCGCTGGTATTGTGGGAAGCGCAGTTCGGTGATTTTGCCAACGGCGCGCAGGTAATCATCGACCAGTTCATCAGCGCCGGTGAAGATAAATGGAATTTGCCGGCTGGCATTGTGATGCTTTTGCCCCATGGCTACGAAGGGCAGGGACCGGAACATTCCAGCGCGCGCATGGAGCGATTCATGCAGCTCGCCGCCGAAGACAACATGCAAATTTGCCAGCCCTCGACCGCTGCGCAGTATTTCCACATGCTGCGCCGCCAGGTACGCAGAGTGTGGCGTAAGCCGCTGATCGCTTTCACGCCGAAGAGCATGCTGCGCCACCCCGACGCAAGCTCCAATATCGAGGAATTTACGAAACCGCGCTTTCTACCATTGGTTCCCGACCGCGAAGTGCGGGACGCGGGTCGCATCCTGATCGCCAGCGGAAAAGTCGGCCACGAGTTGCGCGCCGAACGCCGCCGCCGGCAGGACACCAACACGGCCATCTTCTTTCTCGACCAGCTCTATCCGCTGCCGCGCACGGAAATCGCCGCGGCCATCGACGAGCATCCCAACGCGCGCGAGATTGTCTGGGTTCAGGAAGAACCTGGAAACATGGGGGCAGCGGGATACATCTTGCCGCGATTCGAACGCCTCGCGAAGGCCAGAGGACTCAACTTCCGGTCCGTCAAGCGTTCCGCCAGTGCGAGCCCGGCAACCGGCTCCGCCAAGGCCCATGAGCTGGAGCAAAAGACGCTCCTGGCCCTCGCCTTCACAACTTCAAGCAGCGCTTAGGCTTCCCCGGCTTTAACACGACATTCACATTCATGTAAACGCCGCGTTACCTAAGAGAGCCGCACTCCTGCGACAATCAGGCGTGTCGCGTCAAATCTCGAGTGATCAAATACTTCCCAATGCCTACCGCAACCCGCCGTCCTACGGTACACTGCCGCCAAGCCGGCGTGCGGTACGCTCAAACGGCATGAAACGCATCCTTATTATCGAAGACGACCGCGATATCGTCGAACTGGTTCGTTACAATCTCGCGAACGAAGGCTTCCAGGTCAGTTCTGCGCATGACGGCAGCACCGGCCTGACCACCTTGAAAAAAACGCCACCGGATCTCCT
>MNDE01000167.1 GCA_001914785.1 Acidobacteria bacterium 13_2_20CM_57_17
GGGGTAGAGTCATAGTTTTTGTAGGTGATCCAGGAAGAAGGGGAGCCGCTGGTGGGGGGTGAGAAGGAGGAGGAAAGAGTATAGGTACCGCCGAGGAGGCAAACAACGGAACCAGATTGAGTGGAATTAGCCGCACCCTGAAAGGTTTTGGGAGAAGAAGAGCTAGTGCCGGAATTGGAGTCACTTCCTGAAGGCGAAGCATAGAGGGTGCAATCGGTAGTCGTCGTCGAGCCGTTGTTCACAGTGATGCTCACCAGGGAGCTCGTCGCTGAGTTGCCTGAGGAGTCGTTCACCTTCGCGGTAAGCGTGTGCGCTCCGTTGGAGAGAGAGTTGGTGTTGAGGGAGAAGGACCAGTTGGAGGTGCCGGAGGCATTGGCGAAGGCGCCGCCATCGACGGAGAGCTGGACGGAGGTGATGGCTAGGCCGTCGGAGGCCACGCCGGAGACAGTGGTGGTGCCGGAGACGGTAGCGCCATTCGCGGGGCTGCTGATAGAAACCGAGGGAGCCGCAGCAGTCACGACGTTAATGCTGAGATTGGCGGAAGCAGAAGCACTGGCGGCATCCTTGACCGCCACAGTAAAGGGAAATGCCCCCGCCACTGTCGGAGTCCCTGAGATGGTTCCAGTTGAAGACAGGCTCAGGCCGGTAGGAAGCGTACCGCTCGAAACCGACCAGGAATAGGGTGTCGATCCGCCTGAGGCGTTGAGCGTAGCGCTGTAAGCGCTACCAACCGTTCCATCCGGTAATTGCGAGCCCGTGATTTGCAGAGGCGGAATAGAGGCGCTGACCGTAATCGTGAGACTGGCAGAGGCAGAATGCGCTGCAGCATCTTGCGCTTGCACGGTAAAAGGGAAAGAGCCACCTATGCTCGGGGTTCCGGAAACAGATCCAGCCGAATTCAGTGTGAGACCGTTTGGCAGTGCGCCGCTGGTGACGCTCCAGGTATAAGGTGTGGATCCGCCTGAGGCGTTGAGCGTTGCGCTGTAAGCGCTGCCAACGGTCCCGCCGGGCAACTGCGAACTCGTGATTTGCAGAGCTGGGATAGAGGCACTCACCGTCAAGACACCGGCACTGCTGGTCACACTGCCGGCAGAGTTGCTGACGATTACTGTGAATTGCGCACCACTGTCCGAAGTACTCGTCGCTGGCGTTGTGTAGGCGGACGAACTCGCCCCACTGACGGCGATGCCGTTTTTCTTCCACTGGTAATTTAGAGGAGCGGTACCCGTGGCTGCCACTGAGAAGGATGCCGTCTGTCCGGCAGTTACTGCTTTACTTGTTGGTTGTATAGTAATCGAAGGAGCTGTGGCGACTGGGCCAGTGGTCGTCGTAGACGCCAGCCCAGAACAACCCGTGGAAAAGATACCAAGTAGGATCACTAAAAAAACTAAACTCAAGACTAAACTCAAGCGATTCATGCACTGTCTCTCTCAAGAAGTTTCCCCGCCGCGACACTTATTGGCAAAGAGCAGAAAGAGTGCCGGGAGTAGAAGAAGAGTTCTCCCATCAGCCTGTGTCGAGACTGGGCCTAAAGAAACGATAGGCGGAAGAACTGCAGGCAGACAACTGCTCGTAAGGCCAGAAAACGGGCTGTGAGCCTTTGTCCATCTAGGGCTGTCAGCCTAAGTCTTACAGAGTCAAGATGTTGGGAGGAGTGTGGAAAGAGCAACGAGATTGCGTTCGGAATCTACGGACCAAGCCGGAGGTATTTAGGCACTTGCTCTCGCCGAAGCGCCAGAATCCAGCGAGGGGATAAGGTGCTGGGTCAAAGCCTCAATAGGACGACCGAAGCTATAATACTCGAAGCCAAGGTCCAACATCGCGCCTGGATTGAGCAGGTTTCGACCATCAATCACCAGTGGTCGGCCCATTGTGCTGTAGATGCGGGCCCAATCAAGCTGACGGAACTCCTGCCATTCGGTGAGGATTAGGAGTGCGTCGGCACCGTCAGCTACTTCGTAAGGCTCTCGAGAATAGCGAACGTGCGGGAGTATTGCAGAAGTCCTGTCCATCGCCTCCTGATCGTATGCGCGTACCTGGGCCCCCTCAGCCAGCAATCGGCGAATGATCTCAAGCGAGGGCGCAAACCGGATGTCGTCGGTGTTAGCCTTGAAGGCCAGACCTAGCACGCCTACTTGCTTATCCTTTACGACCCAAAGCGACTGTCGGATTTTCTCCAAGAACAGATCGATTCTGCGCCTATTCACCCGCTCGGCCTCTTTCAACATGCCCGAGTCCACTCCTGAGCGTTCCGCCAACTGGATAAAAGCCTGGACATCTTTGGGCAGACAAAAGCCGCCGAATCCGAGTCCCGCTTCCAGGAATCGTGGTCCGATGCGCGGATCCAAACCCATGGCGTGAGTGACTTCTTGAATGTTGGCGCCTACTTTTTCACACATGTCAGCAATCATGTTGGCGTACGAAATCTTCATGGCCAAGAAGGAGTTTGAAGCATGCTTGATGAGTTCGGCGCTGTTGATCGTAGTGACCACCAACGCCGGCGACTGCGTCGAGGGACACCCGCTCAAGTGCACGGGGCAGTGAAAGCGTCGCTCCAGGATCGGACGGTAAATCTCCCGCAGTTGCTTTTCCGAGGTTTCATCTTCCACGCCAATAATCACGCGGTCTGGGTGAAGAAAATCCTCGACAGCCGTGCCTTCGCGCAGAAACTCAGGGTTGGAGGCTACGCGAAACTCCACACCAGCATTCCGGCGATACACTTCCAGGGTGCGCTTTAACTGTTGTCCCGTTTGCGCGGGCACCGTGCTCTTTTCCACAATCAACTTCGACTCGCACGCTTCAGCGGCGATCAAGCGCGCTACATTGTCAATCGCCGAGAGGTCGGCTTCGCCCGTCTCCAACGGCGGCGTACCGACACAAATAAAGATGGCTTCTCCCTCTCGCACGGCTTCTCCGGCGTCACTGGTGAAGGAGAGCTTCTGAGCGCGGCGATTCTCAGCGAGCATCGTATCTAGATGCGGTTCATAGATGGGCACCACGCCAGATTTCAGCGCAGCGATGCGTTCGGGATCATTATCCGTGCAGATGACTTGATGGCCGGCCTCCGCGAGGCCAGTTCCCGTTACCAACCCCACATATCCGCAACCGATTACCGAGATTCGCAATTTGGACCTCCCACTCCTCTTCGTCAGACTTCTATGCTTGTTTCAGACCAAGGGTTGAGCAATTGCCAATCGGCGGACGAGAGCAGCATT
Source organism: Acidobacteria bacterium 13_2_20CM_57_17 (assembly GCA_001914785.1). Lineage (GTDB taxonomy): Bacteria > Acidobacteriota > Terriglobia > Acidiferrales > UBA7541 > Acidiferrum. The sequence continues at coordinate 3,216 of MNDE01000167.1, forward strand.
CCCTTTGCAAGAAAACACTATGGAAGGCGATTCTCCCGCCATAATTTAGACTCCCACGCAATCTCCAGCAAGACTGACCCTTATCAGGCTCTGCTTGTCGGCTGTTCAGGTTGACCGTACGCAAAGCGGACCCGCGCCACAATAGGGTTCACACCGCAAATCAGGAACCGGTGAACTCCTGAGGAATATGTTGGGTCAATATCGGCGGCAAGCATGGCCCGCGGCCATGCTTGGAGTGGAAGAAACGAGTCAACTGCGCGAGGGTTCCTTCGGGCGGAGAAGGCGTTTTCCCGCAACGTAGGCGAAGAGCGGCAAATCAAGAAGTCCGGGAAGCGGGTCATCCCAGGAAAAGATGGCAGACTCTACTGGGCCGCGGATGGACCACAGGTATTCGCGCAGTGAAAGCCGGCCTCGCAAGATTTCCTCGATGGCCATCCTGAGGTCGGCGATCAGGTGCACCCAGCGTTCTCCTTCCCGTCCCCGCAAATGGGGAACGGGTTCGCCCCGGACAAGCAGCCAAAGGAGGTAGGGGAAATCGACGCCCGCACGGCTGGAGAGTGTGTGCCAGCCCCAAACGCGCGGATTAATATCGAGAACGCTGAATTGACCATTCCGGGGATCTCTTTTGAACTCTACTTCTGCAAGGCCAGTAAACCGCATCGCACCTAGCAGGCGCTCGGCCGGTTCGATGACTTCCGGTGCGTCAATCGTCTCAACGTAAGTGCTGAAATGACCAAAGTCCCTGGGGAATTGACGCGTGCGCCGCGCCACGACCGAAGCCAGCGAGTGGCCGTCTTTACAAAGAGCCGCATAAGAGAACTGCGCTTCCCCTCCGCCCGGAACCATCTCTTGGATGATCAGGTTTTCCCGTGAGAATAACGCGCTGGCTTCGTCATAACGTTTCAGCAACGACTTGCGGTCGTCGGCAGGCCAAGCTTTAGGAATGGTGAGATTACTTGGTCGCAAACGTAAGGCGGGTTTGAGAATGACCGGAAAGGGAAAATCAATTGTTGTAAGTTCTTCGCGGGTCGAGGGGCAAAAGGTCCAGGGTTGATGAACCTGGACCTTCTCGGCAAGCTGATAAAGAAGCCGTTTATCACATGCCCAGCGCAACGTTTCCCATGGCGGGACCGTCACCCGATAACTGCTCGAAAGCGCTTGGTGATGGTTAGATAGCAATCCAACGGAATGGTCATCCGTTGGAATTAGTATCCATCCCTTCAAATCATGGGAGGCACACAGTCTTAGAAGGTAATTAATTTTTTCCTGGTCGTCACAGACAGGCCATGGCAGTCTGCGGCGAACATACCTTGAGGCACTTGCCACAAGGTGACCACCCTGATTGATAAGCCAGACCGGAATCCCCCGTCGGCCCAGACTTCGAACCACACCGAGCGCTCGATAGTCCGCGCCCATCACTAAGGCCCCGCGGCCACCCGGGGTGATTGCCACATCGTGTGTCGAGCTTTCGATCCGGTTTGGAATTGTGGCTGTGGCCGCCATGATTCATGAACTACGTTTCGAATTACGGTTTCCCAGGATCCCGCGCGTCACGGCGAGGGAGGCAAATTCCGCTCCGGCCACAAATCGCATGAGGGGACCAAAACTCCAAGCCGCGGGTGCACCAAGGAAGTGGAGACCTGGGATTGAAGTTTGGAATCCAGAATCAAGCTGCGGGTAACCGTTTATGCGCCGCATCGATTCCAGCATTCGTCCGCTAAGGAATGGATAGCGTGAGACGTCCACGCGATACCCGGTCGCAAGCAGCACATGGTCGACGCGCCGTTCAGTGCCGTCACTCAATTTAAGAACGACCTGCTCCGCGACTGGAGAAGCAGAAACAACGGATGTGCCTGTGCTGATGCGGATCGGCGCGCAACGTGGGTTCAACCACGCGGCGCCCGCGGCACGAATAGCGCGCTTTCCCCACCGATCTTGCAATGAGCGTGGTAGCCGCCGGAAAACATTAGGCCTTGCCACTATGTGACTAAGCCCCGCTTGGCCCACATCGGGAGGCGCATACAGGAGCCGAGCGACCGGCCGAAATGTGTGAAACCACTTTTGGCGCCACAGCCAGCGCACGAAAGGAGCACGAACCAGCACTTCTACTTCAGCTCCCGTCTCATTCAATAACGCCGCAGACTCCAAAGCACTCTGTCCCCCTCCGATCACGGCAACTCTCTTCCCTGCGAAGCGGCTGAGGTCGCAGTGTTCGCATGCGTGCGAAGCCAACGTGAACGGAAGATAGCTGAACTCAGGCGGATGCCATGCGAATGGCACAATTCCAGCCGCGACGATCACCCGTCGCGCTTTCCAGGATTCCCCGTCTTCCAGAGTCAGTTGGAAACCAGTTCCGTTCTTCTCCACGAGACTAACTTTCCTGCAATCCAAGTCCGGCACGGCCTGCGATTGAAACCAGCGTCCATAGTCCGTGAAGCGATAGAGCGGCAACGGAGCGGTGACCTGTTTTCCACTCTTCTTTTGATAGGCTTGCAGCGTCAGAGATCGAGAAGGATCGGAAAGGTGCGATCCCGCCAATGGAGACCGAAGCAGCATCCCCTTCGGCATGTGCCTTTCCCAAAAAGACATTGGCTCGCCGAAAACGCGAATGTCCAGGCCATTGGCGGCTCGAAGATGAGCGGCCGCAGACAAGCCATAAGGGCCGGCCCCTACAATTGCTACGTCACATTTCGCCATGTTCTTTCATTCAGTCCGAGATAGATTTACCATTTGATCTTCAAATTTTAGACTAGGGCTAGGGTGCACTCTCTGGGCTTCCTTGGTTCGAGAGAACCAAGCAGCAAGATCATGCAAGGCAATTTACCTACCATCAAGTTTCGGGACAAGCAGGTGTCCGACTGAATTGCGTATCGGGAAAATGCTGAGCAAGAATCAAGCATCGGGGCTTGCTTGATCTGCCGAGTAATCGCAATTCAATTTGCAGACCTGGGCAACGGCTCCTTTGGCCAGCTGGCAGTCCGACCTTGAAACTGTAATCCGATTCCAAACCGTCCGTCGGGAAGCCGCTGGCAGTAGACAACTCGCGCAAAAGTTCGCAGGTCGCCTACAATTGAGCTGACCAGTAGTCGTTCATTCAATTCTTTGGCGCGTTGACTCAGAACGCGTATTCCAAGCGAGCAAACGTTTTCCGTAGTCGTTCGCTCAGAGGCAGACGGATTCTGAGGGCTGGATACCTCAACTGGAACAGCCAGCCGAATCCGTCTTTCAAGTCGTCCTGATCCCGCGGGCATTTGCGTTATCACCTTGCGAGCTGGTTTCTGTCAGTGAGCGCCGGGCTGGGCGGCGCCGAAGAGCTAAGGGAACAAGAATCCAGCTACGATGGATCTCTAGAAACCAGAAAGCCTATTGGCTACGGGAACTAATCTCCGTTTCGAAACACGACGCTAATCGTTGTCGTTTCTGTTCATACATTGCCTGGTCTGCTTTCATCATCAGGTCTGCGATCGACGCAGGGCTGTCCGGATCAAATCGCGCGACGCCCATGCTAAGAGATATCGAGTAGCGAGATTGCTTGGCGCTGATGGATTTCAATAACTCGAAGAGACGTGCTTTGATCGTGGCCTCGCAGTGCCCGGCTGCCTCAATCGCAAGAACAGCGAACTCGTCTCCCCCGAGACGAGCGACAACATCCGAGTCGCGAAATGTTTCTTCCAAAACTTCGGCCGTGCGCTCCAACGCGCAGTCGCCCTCCAAATGGCCGAACGTGTCGTTGATCTGTTTCAGGTGGTCCACGTCCATCATAAAGAGCAACATTCCACGACCAGATCGGCGCCCAAGTTTCAATTGGCGCTCTGCCAGGGCCATAAAACCACGGCGGTTATACAAGCCTGTGAGCTCGTCCGTGAGGGCAAGGTTGCCCAGTTCTGCTTGTAGCGTGTACTGCTTCGCGGCACAGCGGACTGCGCGTATCAATAGCTCACTTACTTGCTGACTTCGAGCGTCACCAAGCGACGTGCCGCCAGCTTTTGTCCGTACGTCCTGCAGCAGGCTGGCGAGCTCTCGATTTGCTTCGGAAAGCAAAGTATGGAAAACATCATCAACCGCTCTGTTTCTCTTGCCAGATAACGAGCCCGGAACTCTGCGCCGAAACAATGATTCAGAATCAAACGCCACGTTCAGGATCGCGACGTCTGACGCATCGTTTTCATTTTTGACGTTCGACCGCTTACGCGGGGAACTTCTAAATCTATTCGATCCCATCGGCATTTGCGTGCGTCCTTGAACTGCGAACGATCCTCCCTTGCAATGTCGGGTTGTTTTCATACTGTCCCTTGCGACCGTGCTCCGTGTGTCACTTAACCCCCCCCCAATGCTTTGAGTTCGGCCCGCCTCCGTGTCAGTGCAGTTCGGTATTTGGGGTGATCGAGGTGGGGGCCCTGTCCATGGAGGCGGCCCGCTCTCTTCACTGCACCATAGCCTGTCGCCAAATTAACTCAATCCGGTGAACTACGCATTCGAAGTGGGGATAATGATTGAGACATTACAGAGGCCTAACCTGAGACGCAGCCGTCAGGCCTGGATCAAGCCATTGCGGATAGCGTAGCGAACCAGACTCGCTGTCTCGTGGATGTCCAGCTTCTTCATGAGCCTTGCCCGGTGCGATTCGGCAGTTTTTACACTGATGCCCAAGTGTGCAGCGATGTCCTTCGTCGACTTGCCTTCCCCAACTAATTGAAGTACCTGGCGCTCGCGCCCCGAAAGAGGGTCAGTCGTGACATATGTTTTGGATAGATAGGCATCGACGACAGCTCGCGATATGTTCGGACTGAGATATACGGATCCGCGACAGACTTCTTGAATCGCGTGCACGAGATCGGCCCCCGCCTGGCTTTTCAGGACATATCCTCTCACTCCGGCACGCAGCGACTCGGTGACATATTGATCCTCCGAATGTTGCGTCAGCAGTATCACCTTGGTCTTAGGAGATGATTTTTTCAATTCGCGAGCGGCATCGACGCCATTCAAGACCGGCATGCTGATGTCGATGATGGCCACGTCAGGCTGCGTAGTCTGTACCGAGCGCAAAGCTTCCTGTCCATCCGAGGCTTCGCACACAACCTGAAATCCCTGTTTTTCCAGTAATGCCCTCAGTCCTTGTCGGATGAGGGCATGGTCATCAGCGAGCAATACACGCGTGGGCATTGTACCGCAGGCAGGTTAAGGAGTTTCGGCACCCCAAGGCAATCGGGTCGTTCCCCTTATTTTTCTGAGGTAAACACCTGATTAGCTTGGAGTTCCATTTGGGGAACGGCCTTTCCCAGCTATTCCTTATCGCACTGAAACCCCAGAACTTCCAAGGCGGCAGCAAATCCTTGTCGCAATGACCCAGTTGGCTGACTACAACCGCCTACAGGGAGTGAGAATGAAGTTGCGATGTACAATTGTGTCGTTGCACGGAGAGACTCGGTTTGTTCGAAAGCTTCAGTAGAGTCTGGGCCATGCTTTCGCCGTAGAAGAGGCGCGCGCATGAACAGTGTCGAGAGGCTCTTGGAAAAGATGAACCTTGAACGGCGGAGTCTGCAAAGAGAGACACCTGAAAAGCTCTCTTATATCCAGTTCGAGCCGGAGGGCGGGGGAATCGTGTTGAACGCCTCCGAACAGGGTCTCGCTTTTCATGCCGCGAATGCGGTGCGTCAGCCCGGCCCAATTCGTCTGTCTATTTCGCCCAATCCCACGCAGCGGCTCGAGCTCGCCGCTGAAATTGCTTGGATGGATGACGCGAAAAAGTTCGGAGGTCTGCGCTTCACGGAAGTCACTGCGGAGGCAAAGAATGGAATTCGTCAATGGCTGGCAGAAACAGCCGAATCGGTGACTCCGGATACCAATCCTGCAGGTGCGTCGGATGCCCCAAAGGATGAAATTGATCTTCGCCCGGTAGCATGGAAAAGCACACCCAGCCGACCACGGATAGTTTCGAGTCTGGAAGGTGCCAGACGCCCTCTCGCGACGCATGCCCCAGTATCAGCGCCTCGATTTTCGAATATCCCGCCGACCGCGCGCCTGTCAGCGCCATTCTCGCAGAGAAGTCAGACGCCTTCTTCTCTCGCGCCGCTGGTTCGCGGTGTCGCACTGGGGATTCTCTTTTTTGCCCTCGTTTTCGCAGCCTTCTTGTTCTTGGGAAATGTTCGTCAGGGCGTAGGGAGCTCGCTCATCCGTTTTGGAGAGAAACTCAAGAGCGATTCGGATGCACCAACGGAAGCCTCTTCATCGTCACATGTTCAGACCTCGGACCCTAGCCCCGGCTCTGGAGGCCCTCTGCCTATCCCAGACCTAACTCGAGAGGCTTCCTCAACGGAGACGCCGGATGAATCCCGCCCTGCATCATCTGCCGCATCAGCCACTGAAGCAGGGAATCCTACGGACACTCGCAAGACAGATCTTCCGGTTTCCCGATTACATTTTTCGGACACGCATTCGAGGAGTGATCGCAGCGCCCTTGCACAACAGCTGTGGTCTGCAGTAGAGGCTGGGGATAGTTCTGCGGAGGCTGCCCTTGCTCAGCTATATCTGACGGGCGACGGCGTTCCAAGGAGTTGTGAACAAGCGCGGATCCTATTGCGGGCAGCGTCGAAAAAAGGCAACACCGCGGCCGGACAGCAGCTGCGAAAGCTCAACAATAGCGCTTGCCGATAAACGCGAACATTGCGGGGATATCGGGGTCTAGGGTTTCATTGAAGCGCAAACCGTCTCTCCACCGGACCGACACACCGGTCCGAGCCTTTAGCTTTAAGGCTCCACTAATCTCCGGCGGACTGCGTAACGCACAAGACTCGCGGTTTCGTGGATATCAAGTTTTTGCATAAGTCTCATGCGGTGTGATTCGGCCGTTTTTACGCTGATACCCAGGAGTGAAGCAGCATCTTTTGTGGATTTTCCTTCCGCAATCAGCTGCAACACCTGTCGCTCGCGCACCGTCAAAGGATCGACAGGCCTATCCGATTTGGACCGATAGGCTTCGACCACTGCGCGTGAAATCCCCGGGCTTAGATAGAACTCTCCTCTGGAAACCTGCTGAATTGCGTGAATCAGATCGCTCGCGACTTGATTTTTCAGCACGTATCCTTTCACGCCGGCTTCCAGCGCTTCATAGATGTACTGATCCTCTTCATGCTGCGTCAGAAGGATGGCTTTCGTTTTTGCACAGCACCGGCTCAGTTCGCGAGCCGCAACTATGCCGTTGAGCGTAGGCATGCTGATATCCAGGACTGCTATATCCGGGTGGTGCGTTTCCGATAAACGGACTGCATCTTGTCCATCGGACGCTTCCGCCACGACTTGAAATTTCTCACGTTCCAGCAATGATCTTAGACCTTGGCGCACCAGCACGTGGTCATCTGCGAGTACGATTCGAATTGGCATGGCTATCCTCCAATGGAAGTCGAATGGAAAGCTCGGTTCCGTGGCCCGGGCGGGATTCGATTTGCAGTGTTCCGCCAATCGCGCTAACACGCTCTTGCATGGCAACTAGGCCTAGTCCATTTCGGTGCGACGCGGTCTGAACCTGATGGGGATCAAATCCCACTCCATCATCTCGGATCGAACAACAAAGCCCGTGATGTTCTTTTCGTGCACGGACCCAGATATTCTTTGCCGCTGCGTGCTTGACGGCATTGTTCAGCGCTTCTTGAACGATGCGATAGAGCGCCGTCTCGATCGGTCCTGCCAGGCGCCCGGAAAAGATCGCGTCTATTCGAATTGGGATGTTGGCCCGCTTCGAAACTCCGTCCGCCAGAAACTGGATCGCCGGGACCCAGCCAAGATCATCTAGAATCGTTGGCCGAAGTTCGTGGGAATACCGTCGCAAGTGCTTCTCAACTTCATTCAATAATTCCCTAATCCGCGTAACTTGTCCTTGCTGGGCCTCGGGCAGTTCCAAGGCCATTTCCGCCAGCGCGAGGTGAACAGCAACGAGTAGCTGTCCGGCCTCATCATGCACAGCGTATGCGATCCGCTTGATCTCCTCCTCAAGCGTTTCGTTCAATTGGCGTAAGGCCTTCACGGCATCCTGAAATCCGCGGTGCGCCATCTCATAGGGAGACAAGCACTCGGCGAGAAACTCGGAGCCTGCTCGGATGGATTCTTCCCGCTGTTTGTCACTCTCGGCATCGCGAATCAACGCAAGTACAGCTTGGTGATGCAGGGAAGCCATCTCGATGAGACTCTTTTGCTCGTTAAGCGCTCGACGGCCGAGCTCGTACGCCCGGCCCAGCGCGAGCTCGCCTCCCCCTGCCGCATATTCACGCAAGGAAGAGCGGTATTCGTCTTCAAAATTCGTTTGCGGGCTGGTCTTGCCTCGAACTGCGGTCTTCATGGATTAATACCCGTTATTCGTGTAACTAGAACAAGCGCATCGTCATTGCCGCTCCGATACTGCTCGAGAATTCTATCCGCGGCTCTTTGCGGATTCTCCCGGGCGGAGAGTGATGCCGGGAAATCGCTCCGGATTCCATCTGTCGCAAAAAAGAGTGTGTCTCCCTTCGCAACGGGAATCACCGTGGCTTGAAGGGCCGGTAACTGGGAACCGACAACGCCAGCTCGCAGAAGAAGGGACTCCTGCGCATTTCCATTTTTCGCATCCGAGCGCATCAGCACTCCATGCACATTGCCGACACCGAGCCAGGTCATCATGCCGTGTTCAGGGTCAACAAGAGCAAGGCTCAGAACAACGCCGCGAGTTGACCGGAGTTTTTCGTGACAGCGTTCTACGAGGGAGATAATTGGTTCGTCGGCACAGCTTCGGATAAGCGCAGCCGCAGCCTTGGAGACGCTGGCGGCTTCTTCACCGTGTCCTATCCCGTCAATCGCCGCGATCAGAATTCCGTTGCGGTTGCAGCACACCAGATGATGATCGCCAGATTCTCCCTGGCCCGGAAGGACGTACTTGGCGACACCATATTCGACCATCGGCTCTCTTATTGTCTCCACTTCTTCACCGCCACAGTTGTTCCCTTGCCGGGTTGGGAAGTGATCTCGAATTCGTCCATCAATCGGCGTACCCCAGGTAAACCGAGTCCAAGGCTTCCAGAAGTGGAAAAACCATCGCGCAGTGCCTGACGAATATCGGCGATCCCTGGACCTTCGTCCGCGGCTATGACGGCAATGCCTTCACGGTTATGACCGTTCACCTTCTTGATGGTGATTTGTCCCTTGCGCGCGTAAGACACGATGTTTCGGGCGAGTTCTGAAATGGCAGTGGCAATCAGCGTGGCGTCACCTGAAGAAAACCCGAGTTCATTCGCCACCACCCGCCCCTTCTGGCGGGCTGAGACGATATCCTGGTCGGAGTTGATTGCCACCCGGATTTCCCCAACCACACTATCGCTCACTTTCAGTTTGTGACCTTGAACTTCTCGTTCAAGTACGCCAAACCCTCTTCCAAGTCCAGCGCAGTCGCAACGCCTTCCAGCGTTAAGCCAAGCTGCACCATCGCAAAAGCTACTTCGGGCTGGATTCCAACGATAACTGTCTCTGCGCCGCGCAGCCGGATCATGTGAGCAATCTCGCGCAACGTCCGCGATGCAAACGAGTCCATCACGTCCATCGCGGTGACATCGACGATAACCGCACGCGAACGAAACTTAACAACCTGCTGGACTAAGCCCATGCGCAGTTGGTTGAGGTCCGCGTCGGACAGAGCGGCCTGAAATGTTGCGATGAGGAACGCGCCCTGCTTGAGAATCGGAACTTCCACGTGGCCCTTCCTCTGCTTTGTCTAGCTTTGTTCCGCCAGAGTCGCAACCTTGTATCCCAAGAGTCTTTCCGCCTGCTCGATGCCACCCTGCAGGTCGCCGACAGTATTCATCTTGCCGAGGTCCACACCGATCGTCACCAGAGTTTGCGCAATCTCTGGCGAAAGCCCTGTGACGATGACCGTCGCGCCGAGGAGCCGCGACGCCTCAACCGTTTGCACCAGGTGGTTCGCCACTGTGACGTCCATGGCCGCCACACCGGTGATATCAATCACCACGACTTTGGCGCGGTTCGTGCGAATTCCGCGAAGGAGCTGTTCCGTCAATTGGCGGGCACGCTGCGGGTCGATAACGCCGATGATAGGAAGAATCAAGAGTCGCTCACGAACTTGCAGCACGGGAGTGGAGAGTTCGCGGATCGCTTCCTGTTGCTGGCGAATGACGCGCTCGCGCTCTTGTACGAAGCCGACCGCCACCGTGTTTGCGATGCGGTTGGCCGCCGGCTCATAAGCGTCCAGAATGCGGTTCAGTTTCTTGAAATCATTTTGGTATTTCGCGAAGAGAGACCGCGCAAGGACGTCGCGCAACAACAGGACGATCCCCACGACTTCATGCGTTTCAACGCCTCGGGGAATGATGCGTTCGGAGAGATTTCTCGCATATGCCTGCAACGCTTCGAAGGCCTCGGTTTCGAGAGCTTCCACGTAACTGTCGTACACCGAGGTCGCTTCCGCGAAGATCTCTTCTTTGGTCATCGCGGTCAGCAGGCGCGTCTCCGAGATGCGCACCACCCATTCTTCGCGCAATTGGGTTCGATTTTGCCGGAGGTGAGCCACTAGTTCCCTTAGAAGTTCAGATGGTTCTTCGTTCCGCTTCGATTCGGGGGGTACGGACGCAACATCACGTTTCGAAATCAAGGTTTTTCTCCTCCGCTCGAACAAGTTCTATTTCGGGTCGATTCGGCTGAAAGCACAGAAACCTTAATAGTCAATACCATCGGATACCCGCCTTCTCAATCAAGTTAAACCCCGCATAGGCCCTCAGGTAAAGACCTTAATTGTAGGTACCCGCTCCCGAACCATTCCTGCGAGAAGTAGCTGATTGCCCCGTTTTCCCTATGGACTTTGTTCCTCAACAGTATAAGGGGATTTTCGTCCCGCAAAGCTATAAGGGGATTCCCCTATGCGGCTTTGGACAGTGTTTGTCGCTCAGATGGGGGTACTCACCGGATTGTTGCGCTGCCCTCCGTGGGGTATTTGCTATGTGGAGGATTAATTCCTTAGAGATTTCGAACTACTGGCCGGTTCGACTATTGGGGGGACGGATGAGGATTGCTGACCAGGTGCATGTGAGGGCGTTAAGGAATTTGCAAAAAGTCTATGAGTTGAAACTGCTGCGGTCGCTCTTGTGGCTGGCTCTGGCCGTATTCGTCGGTTTCTCCGGGGTTCCGGCCGCTGCCCAGTCGTACGCTTACGTGCCAACTCACAAGTCGAATTCCGTCTCGGTGATCAACACCGCAAGCAGCTCCGTTGTCGCCGTCGTCCCCGTTGGGGTTCAGCCACTCCAGGCGGCCATATCGCCGGACGGGGCGTTCGCTTACATAACTAATTCCGGGTGGTTCCTTGGCAACCTCGGCAACAACGACGTCTCTGTCATCAGCACTGTCACAAACTCTGTAGTGGCCACCATACCCGTTGGACGCTTCCCCGTCGGTGTAGCTTTTGCCCCAAACGGGGCTCTTGCCTACGTCGCAAATCAGAATTCCAACGACGTTTCCGTGATTAACACTGTGACACAAACTACGGTGGCAACGATCCCTGTTGGGACGAACCCCTGGGGCGTGGCTGTCACGCCGAACGGTGCATTCGCATACGTTACAAATCAGGCCACGAACGACGTATCGGTGATCGATACTGCATCTAACAGCGTCGTCGCTACCATTCCGGTAGGAAGCAACCCCGTTGGTTTGGCCATCACGCCGAACGGGGCGTTTGCCTACGTTGCAAATTATTTGTCATCCAGTCTCTCGGTGATTAGTACGGCCACCAACACTGTTGTGGGGGCGGTTTCGACGCCGACTTATCCCATCGCCATTGCTATCACTCCAGACGGGGCCTCCGCATATGTGGCCACGAACGGAGACAACATCGTATCCGTGATTAGTACTGCCAGCAACACAGCGACAGCTTCGGTCCCGGTTGGAAGTATTCCGAGAGGCGTGGCCATTACTCCAGACGGAGCCTTCGCCTACGTCTCGAACAGGATGTCCGACGACGTCTCTGTAATCAGCACTGCCACCAACACGGTTGTAGCAACGATATCGGGAGTGGCGCTTCTCCCAGAAGGCATTGCTATAAAGCCATGACACAGACTCAGCGCGAGTGCCCTGCGGAAGGCAGCAGAAAAATTGCCATGAATTGTGGTTCACGCAAGAAGTCCGCTTGCCTGGGAAAATCTACACGCTTTGTGCTGTCTGCACAGTTCAAAATTGCGCCACGACTGCGCGCTACACTTTTGAAATTTCAGCCTATTACCGGAATCAACGGAGGTATGGCCGCAAACTTGCTTGCGTAGCCTCCGTGCACGTTGAGACTCTCCTGTTTTGTTTGAGAGGAATAAAGACTAAAGATGATTGGTTCTTGCACAATCGCCGATGCTTTCTGGCAACAGGCCAATCTCTCGGAACAATGGGCCGAGTTATCGGAAAGTGAAACCATACGAAGAGCTCAGCGTGGAGACTCCGATGCGTTTGAGCGAATCTATCGTGCGCATTGCCGACGCATCTATGCCTTGTGCCTGCGCATGGCGGGAAATTCAGCCGAGGCGGAGGACCTCACTCAAGAAGCATTCTTGACGGTTTTGCGCAAGATCCAGACATTCCGCGGCGACTCGGCTTTTTCAACCTGGCTGCACCGGATTGCGGTAAATCTAGTTCTGATGCGCTTTCGCAAGAAAACCTTGCCGGAAGCCTCACCAGAGAATATGGATGAATCGGGGAGCAATCGGTGTGGCCGGCGCGAGGAACTCGGTGCCCCCGACTTGCAATTGACTGGATCGATCGACCGAGTCAATTTGGAAAGAGCGATCAAACAGTTGACACCATGTCACAAATTGGTCGTCGAACTCCATGACATCCAGGGCTACAAGCACAAAGAGATCGCCCAAATCATGGATTGGTCCATCGGGAATTCGAAGGCCCAGCTTCACCGGGCCCGCAGGCGCCTGCGTGAACTCTTGCAGGAAAGTCTTCATTTGGAATGGGCGGCGCCCCATGCGTGCAACTGAAATTAGGCTCGGCGCGAATGCGTGCGGCCTGTTATAGAAGCAAATTCCGCCAAATCTCCTACGTCAATTACCTGGACAGAAGCCGCCCACTTGTCGACTTGCTCCCACTTCACGACACAGTGACTTGTCCGGCGGCCTGCGATGACGCCTGTCGCCGGGACGAACTTGGCTCTGTATTTGTCCACGTCCGACGTAGTTCTTCGGCCCGACTGATAACGCGCTCGATAAGATCGGCCGACGGCTGCGATTTCTTGGCAGTCGACGGGCTTGTGCCATTAGGCGAGATTTCCAGCTGCTGGAGCTTCTCGTAAACGGGTTTCATTGCCCGCTCCGGGTTGCGAAAGAATTCAGTCCCGCGGATGCGAGCAAAGATCCACCCCATGCGTTCGAGGACCGCCTGCCGGTCCATATCTTGCGGGAGTTTTTCAAGCGGATAGTAGCGATCGCCATCGCACTCGATCGCCAAGCGCCTGCCGTTGCCCTCCACGACCAGGTCGATTCGGAAAGCGCCAACGCGCCAATGCGGCGCAACTCGATATCCGGCAGCCACGAGGCGTTTCATGACCTGCCGTTCGAAAGGAGATTGCGTGCGCTTTTCTTTTTCCTCCAGTGCGTGCATTAGCCGGCTGGGGTCTTGGGCGTGCTCGATGAGTTGGCGGCGCAGGTCGTCGGGCTTTAAGTCATTCTGCGGGCTGAGTGAGTGGACAACCCACATCTGATCACGTGCCCGGCTAGCAGCAACATTGAAACGCTGCTTGAATAATTCCTGGTCACGAAGGGAGAGTGGACCTCGTTGCGCAGTGTCCACCAGCGAGATGAAGACAATATCGCGCTCGTCACCCTGGAATTGAGCTGCGTTTCCGCAAAGAAGGCGATGGAGTTCGTAACTATCCGGCGAGATGTGTTTGCGGAGCAGACTATCGATCTCAAGAGCTTGCTCGTCGCCGACCAACGAAACCACGCCAAACGTTGTTGGTTGGCCCGCGTCATTCGTCTTGTATTCGGGCTGCTCCATCGCGGCGGTGAGCAATGAAGCGACGCCCAAGGCTTCCTGGCGATTGATCTTGCCGTCCCGGCTGGAGCCAGCCACCCGATACGCAATGGTGTGCGGGCGGAGATGGACACGGCTGGCGTCGCGCAACGGCTTGATGCGGTGATCGTAAGAAATCATGTTGCTGAATTGGATGATCTCCGGCACGCAGCGGAAGTGTTCAACCAGGCAGGTCGTGCCCCCGAAGGATTGTCGCGCGAGGTCATAAATAGAAATTTGGCCGTCGTAGAGATCAGAATTCGGAATTCCAGGCAGGTATTGGAAGATAAGGTTTTGAATAATCCCGAGATCCTGACCAACCGCAGAGGGGCTCACCTGCTCGTGGTCGCCGACGACGAGGACAGTCTTCCCGAGGTAAAGAGCCACTAGGGCCATGACGTCACTCTGGCTGGCTTCATCGATGATGACCACGTCAAAGCGAGTTATGTGTGGGTCGAAATTCTCCACCACACGGGAAAGCGGCATCACCCAAACAGGGACAGCGCTGCGGCACTCGGACATCTTCCTTGCAGCCTCCGCTCGTAGCAGTGAAACGCGGATTCCGTGGCCTTTGCCGATGCGCCGAATGGTGTCCAGCCAGCCCACTAGTGCCTGCCGCTGCCGTGGAGAAGTGCGCCGAGCTTGAGCCGACCAGGCGCGCTTGTCTATCAGGCCTACAGTGACGCGGCGCAGTTGCTCTCGGAGTTTTTCGCTTTTTGTCTGGAGAACTTCGAGCGAAACACTGGCGCGACGATCTAGTTCGTCGTTGATTTGGCGCCAAGTCCATGCACCAGCCGGATCGCGAGGCGGTTCACCACGGCCGTGTACGCTGGTTCTATTGCGGATGGCGCTGGCCCACGCAGGAGCGGCGCTTTCGAGTTTGCTTAGCAAGGCGCGGCGCAAATCGAGGTCTGCCTGTCGGCTTTTAAGTTCGAGTAAACGCTCGTAGGCGTCTCGGTATTCGCCGGAATCCTCATCACTCACGGCCGCGAGAAGTTTGGCGGTCGCCTTCGACGATTTGGCGACCCGCACGGCAAACTTAAGACCTGCTTTAAGATCGCGTATCTCTTTCTCAAGCTGAAGCAGCCTCAGTTTCTTGAACCGCGAGTCGAGGATAGTGAGCAGGGAATTGCTCACCGCCTTGCCGATACGCAGCAATTCTCCGTCGGGGCCGACAATGGCAGGTTGTTCAGCAAGAAATTTCTCCCAGCGAAAGCCAAGGTCCTCAAGTTGCTGCTGGAGCGGCCGCCACGTGTGGCTGTGCCAGCTCAGGCAATCCTCGATCGAATCGCAATACTGCAACAGCGTTTTTTCGATTTCTTCGCCCATCTCGCTGGAGGGCGGCGTACCCAGGGTTGCCATCTGGCGATCCCACCGGCCGGACAGATCTTCGCGCAGGTTCTTGAGACGCGCACGCCTGCCTAAAGCTTGAAAATGTTCAGCCAAGCGCGGGTGTGTCTTGTTGACTTTCGTCGATTCGATGAATTGGCTCCAGGCCCTGTGTGTAAGGAGTGTGACGGAACCGAGCTTGCCGCCATTGTCCAGATGAGCGACGATTTCGCCCGCGATGCGAACTTGATCTTCGCAGGACATGTTGTCCGAAAGATGAGGACCATGTTTGACGAAGGATTCCTGAGACTTGGCCGCTTCGCGATGTACGACTCGTATGAAGCTGACCAACTGGTCCCAGGGCTCGCGGTGCGCGTCGCCGTGCTTTCCGGCGTAAACCGCGGCGAGTTTCCACTTCTCCTTCCCGGAAAGCGGTTCGACAGCTTGTCTCAAACTGGCGGAGAGAACCTCCAGCTCCTCGGGCGAGCCTTGCACGGAGCCGGATTGCCAAAGGTCCGGGCGGAATTCCAAATCCTCCATGCTTAAACGATTTCGTTCGCTAAGGGAGGCTTCGAAGTCCTCTGGACCAGGAAGATCGCGAAGGTCCGGAAGATGGCCGGAAAGCTCACTTTCGTCTTCACGAGAGAGGGAAACATTCGTGCGATAGAGGTCCGTGAGTTCGGCCGGAGAGAGGGGCACAGGAGCAACTGCTGCAACCGGGCCCGGAATCCAGCCCAGACTTTCCTTTTCTTGCGCGACTTTGCGAGCGGCATCGGCAGGAGCCCACGTCTTTCCTGAAATGACGATATCCCGATACTCATCCGCGCGGCCGTCCGAGAGTTGGTTGCGAATTTCTTCCAGTTTTTTCAGGAGGTCCAGGCGCTCGGCTTCCAATTTCTTTGCTTCCATCTCCAGCGAACCAGCATCGGCTCGCGATAGTCTTTCCGCAATCGAGCCCACGGCGCTTTCCAATTGTTTGCGGCTGTCCAAATCACTTTCGAGCAAGCTTACGCACAAGGGGCGCAACTCAGGGACGATATGATGCCGCACCATGCGTAATGCCTTCGTCGTATGGCTGGTGACGAGCACACTCTTTCCTTGGGCCAGCAAATGACCGACTAGATTCCCGATCGTGTGAGTTTTCCCGGTGCCGGGCGGGCCTTGAACCAGCACGCCTCCATACTCCTCCAGTTGCTTTGCGATTCGCACCTGTTCCGGATTTGCAGGTTTGCTCAGAAGGACTTCGGCGTCCGCCTCATGGTACTGACCACCAGGGGCATCGACTTCTCCAAGTTCCGCCGCCGGCGATTCTTCTCCAACGATATTTAAGAGAGACCAGGGCAAGTCTTCGCGAACTCGCAGGTCCGAAAGAATGCCTTCGATAGCGGCGGCGAACCCCAGGGTGCGCGCGCGCAGAAATAAAATGGGATCGCGCCCTATCCGCGGATCGCTCTGGTCCTCGCCCGGCGCTTCATCCTCGATAAGCTCCCCGCGCGGGGACAATTGCACTACCAGCCGCTTCAGGAATCCCGAGGTCGATCCGTTCAACAGAGGATGAAATCCGCCCTGCTCCAGGTCTTCGCGGCACCGGCCTATGGCCCGTCCGTCAACATCCGCCATCGACTGAAAAAGCGCGGAATAGAGTTCCACGGGGTAATCCGCTTCAGAGAGCGTGAATTCCGGAACAGCCGCGTTGAACTGTAGTTGGAGCCGTTGCAGCAGAATCGGATGGTAGATGTTGCCTTCGGGCCGGCACCAGCTCAGGATTCCGTCACCCAGAACAAGCTCGACACGCTCCGCCTCCCGGTCGATGCGCCCATACAGGGCGTACAAAGCTTCAAATATCTTCATGGCGGCACGAGCGGGCTTTTCGTTCTTTGCCCACTCATCGCGCGAGAGCTTCCACCGTTGCAGGGCTGCGGACCTTGTCCTGTCATCATCAAAGTTCACGATGCGTGGATTGCCTGCCGTATCCGGTTGCTCTTGAGTTTGGCGCACGAGGATCTCTTCAGAGGGATCCTCCCACCCCGGCTCAAGCCAGGCAGCAAGTCCATTGGGAGGCTCAGGAACTCGAGTATGCGATGGGCGCTGTACCTTCAGAACGAATCCCTCGCTGTTGTCAGCCGTGGCTTGATTTTCTTTGGCCTTGGCTCTTGAAGAGCCAGCCTTGGCGGCCCCTCGTTTTATGGAGGGATGGTCGGGTAGGTTGCGTAACCAAAGGCTCCAAAGCTGCTCGCGAATCTGGCGCTTGGCGGGGTTACGGTGCTGGTTGAGTGCTTCCAAGTAGCGGAAGACGCGTGTGAGCTTGTCGCGGGCAATCCGGAGCTTGTCGGGGTCCATGTTGGCTGCCTTTTAGGGACACCTGTATTGGCTGGTGGTGGCTGCTGGAGGCCCCAGAATATCAGCGTCCGCTGGAGAATCTCAACGTCCTAAATTAGGTACAACACAGAGCAGAAATATTAGTTGCAAGCAGAGTTGGGAACCTAGGATGGCGCCTTCATTTCATGTGTCCTCACACTCTTAAAAAATGTTCAACGCTTGCGTTGAATCGGTTTAATATTGTGTATGCCGGGTTCCTCGTATCGAAAACTCCGGTCGATAACCATATAAACTTCGAATTCGATTGAGGAGATCTATGCCACGTTCGAGGAAATTCTCAGCCCCCCTGTTGGAGGGGTTGTTCGCATCACTCTTGTTTCCAATGATGGTTGCCGGCGCGCCCGAAGCCCAGTCCGGAAGAACCTATCTGCATCGGAATTGGCAGATTCAGTCTTCCTGTGAGGCGGCGGCAACAGGCGAACAAATTTCCTCGGCCGGGTTTGATGCAAAGACCTGGCATAAAGCCGACATTCCGGCCACGGTTGTCGGTGCGCTGGTGACGGATAAGACCTATCCCGATCCAAACTATGGAACAAACTTGAAGTCCTTTCCGGGGATGAATTATTCCGACAAAAATCTCTTCGCCAATCAGGACATGCCGGAGGGCAGCCCCTTTCGCTGTTCGTGGTGGTATCGCACGGAGTTTACTCCTCCCTCGGAAGGGGCCAAGAAAACGGAATGGCTGAATTTTCTCGGCATCAACTATCGGGCCAACATTTGGATCAATGGGCACAAGTTGGCCGACGCGAACGACGTGGCAGGTACTTACCGCTCGTACGAATTCGATGTCACCAAATTCTTGCAACCCGCGAGAACGAACGCCATCGCCGTTGAAGTGTTGGCTCCCGGAAAATACGATTTAGGAATCACCTGGGTGGATTGGAATCCGACACCGCCTGACAAGGACATGGGGATTTGGAAGGAAGTCTTTCTAACGTCAAGCGGAAATGTCGCGGTGCGGAATCCGTTCGTGGCTTCCAAGCTGGATGCGGAATACAAGACCGCCGAACTGACTATCAGCGGGGAAGTGCGCAACGTTTCGAATGAGCCTGTGAAAGGCGTCCTCCGCGCCGAACTCGATGGGAGAGAACTGAAACAGCCTGTGGAATTGGCCGGTGGGGAATCGAGGATCGTGAAATTTACTCCGCAGAAATTTTCAAAGCTGAAGTTAAGGCATCCGAAGTTATGGTGGCCGTATCAAATGGGAATTCCGCATTTGTATGCGGCAAAGCTGTTATTCGAAATAGGCAAGCAAGTTTCAGACACGGCGAGCGTGACATTTGGAATACGCGAAGTTACTTCCGAACTAACGGAAAAGGGATACCGCTTGTTCAAGGTAAACGGAAGAAAAGTGCTGATTCGCGGGGCGGCCTGGGCGCCGGACCTTCTCTTCCGTTGGTCATCGGAGAAGCTCGATGCGGATCTGGCCTACGTGCTTGACATGGGCATGAACACAATCCGATTGGAAGGGCGTCTCCATCGTGACGAGTTTTTCGAGAAAACGGATCACTTAGGTATTTTGGTCATGCCCGGTTGGACGTGCTGCGATGCCTGGGAACGCTGGAAAAATTGGAATGGCGATCAGAACAGAGTTGCAGCAGCCTCGTTGCGTGACCAAATCACCCGGCTGCGAAATCATCCAAGCGTTTTTGTGTGGCTGAATGGCAGTGACAATCCGCCGCCTGCGGAAGTGGAAAGTGTGTACCTAAACATCGAGAAAGATTTGGAGTGGCCCAATCCGATCGTCTCCTCCGCTTCAGAGCAAAAGGCAGCGGTCAGCGGAGCGTCCGGCGTAAAAATGACCGGCCCATACGAGTATGTGCCTCCGGTGTACTGGCTCGCCGATACGCGAGCGGGCGGCGCCTATGGCTACAACACGGAGACAAGCCCGGGGCCGGCGATTCCTCCTAGACAATCATTGGAAAAATTTATCCCCAAGGATAATCTCTGGCCGATCGACGAGGTTTGGAATTATCACGCGGGTGGCGAGCGCTTCACGACGATCAATGTTTTTACCGATGGACTCAACCGGCGCTATGGCCAAGCATCGTCACTCGATGATTACGAGCGTAAGGCCCAAGCAATGACCTACGACGGCCAGCGGGCCATGTTCGAGGCCTATGCGCGGAACAAATACACGTCTACTGGCTTGATTCAGTGGATGCTGAACAACGCATGGCCTTCCCTGATTTGGCATTTGTACGATTATTACCTCGTGCCGGCGGGCGGGTATTTCGGCACAAAAAAAGCTTGCGAGCCGGTCCACGTGCAATATTCGTACGACGACAATTCCGTCGCGGTGATCAACGGAACTTACTACACGCTCAAAGGTGTGAAAGCTAGCGCGAAGATCTATAACATCGATGCTAAGGAAAAAGCTGCCCGCGAAACAATACTGGATCTCGGCCCGGACAGCGCCACCAAGGCCTTCGATCTCCCCAATCCGGACGGACTAACGCCGACCTACTTCCTGAAGCTGGAACTCCATGATTCCGCTGGAAAATTGGTCAGCGAAAACTTTTACTGGTTGTCGACAAAACCGGATGTGCTCGATTGGGAGAAACGAGCGGACACCGTTTACACGCCACAGAAGGAGTTCGCCGACCTCACCGGTCTGAACGACCTTCCTAAAGCAAGAGTGGCAATCACGAAGACTGAGCACATGAGTGGAACCAGCTCCACCCTCACAGTAGTAACCGAAAACAAGGGCGATAGCGTAGCGTTTATGGTTCATCCGCGCCTCATTCGAGGCAAAGGAGGGGACGACGTCACTCCCATCTTCTGGAGTGACAACTATTTCTCCTTGCTACCAGGCGAGAAAAAGTCCCTCACAGCGAAATTTGATTCCTCTTTACTTCAAGGAGCTTCGCCTGAACTGGTGGTTGATGGCTGGAACGTGGAACCAACGGCGCCGTAGCATCGGGCGGGGTCACTGGAGCTATGAATCGATAGCCAATCCGAGGGAGCGTCTCTACGAAACGAGGACTCCGCGCTGAGTCTCCGAGCAGATCGCGAAGTTTGTTGACTGCGGTGTTCAAGCCGTGCTCGTAGCCGACAACTGTGTTGGGCCATAGTCTTTCCTGCAGTGCGCTTCGGGTAATCACGCGCCCGGCATCCATCAGCAACATTTCCAAAATCTGGAACGGTTTCTCTTCCAAACGGATGCGCATTCCATGCTTGCGAAGCTCGCGCGACACGAGATTGACCTCGAACGCACCGAAGCGAACTAGGGCGGCCATACTCTGAATGTGGTTCATTGGTTGTTCTCCGCGATTACCCTGCTCGAAGCAGGATTACCTGCCCATCCTTATTCCGTCGGGAATTCCTCTGGAATTGACCTATCCTTAAGTGTTCCCGGGCGGGGCTCCGCATGTGGGAACAGACTTATCCCCTTGCTGATTTATTCCCGGCTACCTCATTTTGTCCGCGTCCGGAGATCATTTTGCATTCCGCGCAACCCTTAACCATACGGCTCTCATCCAATGGAGTAGAATGGGGCGGGTACGTTGGGCCTTCATGAGAGTCGGGAGATCACCAGGTTTTGTGGTTTCCATTGGAGAGGGAACAATGCGCAAATTAAATCGCTTTCTCGCCGTGATGGGGCTTGGACTGTTTATGGTGGCCGCAGCAACGGCGGACACGCTTGAATTGAAAGACGGCCGTGTTTTGAAGGGAAAGTATCTCGGCGGCACGCAAGCGGTGATGCGCTTTGAGATCAATGGGGAAGTTCAGACTTTCAATACCACCGATCTTGTAGCGCTCACCTTCACGGGCAGTTCCGGTCGTGCCGTTCCTGCCGCGGCTCCAGCTGCGGCCATGCCTCCGGCGCCTGCCGCGAACATGGCAAGCCCTGATCCCGGTGGGGCTATGACTATCCCCGCGGGGCAATCCTTGCTGGTGCGAATGATCGATGGTGTTGACTCCTCCAAAAATCACGTCGGCGACGTCTTCCACGCCAGCCTTGAAACGGACCTGACCATTGGCAATACCGTGGTTGCGCGCAAGGGGACGGATGTCTACGGGCGGTTGGCCGAAGCCAAAGAAGCGGGCCACATGTCCGGTAGCAGTGAGCTGCAGCTTGAGCTCACCCGCATGGTGATCGATGGCAAGGACTATCCGGTCGTCAGCAGCGACTACAGCTTGAAAGGCAAGGGCCGTGGCTCTGACACCGCGAAAAAAGTCGGCGGTGGCGCGGTAGCTGGCGCAATCATCGGAGCGATTGCCGGCGGCGGCAAGGGCGCGGCGATCGGTGCGGGCGTGGGCTCGGCGGCTGGCGCAGGCGTTCAAGTATTGACGAAAGGCCAGCAGGTGAAGGTGCCGAGCGAGACGCTCCTGGAATTCCGCCTGCAACAACCGGTAACACTCACGGCACAAAGATAGAGTCCCGGTCCAGTCGCGGTGCGCTGGCCGCCCGCCGTTGTCGGATTGGAACCATTCGGCCGAAAATCCCTCTTGCCACTCCTGCTGTTAGTGAGTAAGCTACCCCCTCTAGTGGGGAGACCATGCCAAAAGAAAAGCCTCGAGTGAATATCGGACAAGTGATCAAGAGCTATCGGAGCCAGCGCAGTCTGTCGCAGGGCGACATCGAGCGCCGCACCGGATTGCTGCGCTGTTACCTTTCGCGCGTCGAAAACGGGCACACTGTCCCTTCTCTAGAAACGCTCGCCAAAATCGCGGAAGCCATGGACATTTCCCTGGCGGATTTTTTCCCTGGCACGGAAACGCCCCGCGACCGCGAAACGCAAAAAGCGCTGGGCGAGCTCTCGCAGGACGAAATTCGCTTCCTGGCCGAGATCAAGAAGTACAGCACCACGCTTTCCGACGGGGACAAGCGGCTGGTGCTGGCCATGATTCGCAAGATGGCTACCTTGATTCCGCCGCCCGTGGCGAAGAAGTTGATTGTGCGCCGTCCAACTGCGTAACCGGACGCGCCGCGCAAGCATCGAAATCATTGATGTCATCAAGCTAAAAAGATGATTGGCTAGTCCGAAGGCTATTCGGTATCCTTGCAACGTAATGACTTCTATCCAATTGACCGGCGTTTGTTGTTGTCCGCACCCAACGGTGACGGCCGCCGCGTCTTGTTTGGATGGGAAGCCAGCTTTCTAACAGCTCTCTACTCCAAGATTGAAGCGAACCCACCGCCATGTATTCCGGCAGGTGGGTTTTTTGTTTTTGGGGGACGTTCATGACCAATGCATCGGAAGTCTTAGTCCGGCAGTCGGAACTCGAGCCCGGAAGGGCCATCAAGATGGGGACGTTCGCGCCGCGGCGGCTCAATCACCTGCGTGCGCTTGAGTCCGAGAGCATCCACATTCTCCGTGAGGCCGCCGCCGAATTCGCGCGCCCGGTAATGCTCTATTCGATTGGAAAAGACTCTTCGGTCATGCTGCGCTTGGCGCAGAAGGCTTTTTTCCCCGGAAGAATTCCTTTTCCCCTCCTGCACGTAGACACCAGTTACAAATTCCCAGAGATGATCGAGTTCCGCGACTCTTATCCGCGGCAGATCGGCGCGGAGCTCATCGTTCACAAGAATCAGGAGGCGCTCGATGCCGGCGCAAATCCCTATTCGCTAGGCACCCAAAAATGCTGCGGCCTGCTAAAAACGAAGTCGCTCCTGGACGCACTAGCCGAGGGTGCCTTCGACGCGGCGTTTGGCGGGGCGCGCCGCGACGAAGAGAAGTCACGCGCCAAAGAGCGCATCTATTCCTTCCGCGATTCCCTGGGCCAATGGAACCCGAAAAACCAGCGCCCTGAGTTGTGGAACATCTTCAACTCCCGTCTCGATAGAGGCGAAAGTATTCGCGTATTTCCGCTTTCCAATTGGACCGAACTGGACGTCTGGCTCTACATCCACGCCGAACAAATTCCCATCGTGCCGCTGTATTTCGCCAGGGAACGCGATGTGGTTTTCCGCAACGGTTCGATTGTGGTGATCGATTCCCCCGCGCAGCTCCTGCCAGGGGAAAAAACACAGAGGCTGAAGTGCCGGATGAGGTCGCTCGGGTGCGTTCCGTGCACGGGGGCGATCCGTTCCGACGCGGATACCGTGCCGCAGATCATCGCGGAAATGGTTTCCTTCCGCCGCTCCGAACGCGAAAACCGGGCCATCGATCACGATGAGGAAGGTTCCATGGAACTCAAGAAACGGGAAGGCTACTTCTGATGATCTCTTCCGCGCAGAACACGGCTTATGAGGGCTTCTCCGCGTTTCTAGAGCGGAATATGAACACCGATCTTCTTCGCTTCACTACTGCCGGGAGCGTCGACGACGGCAAGTCGACGCTGATCGGGCGTCTTTTGCACGATTCCAAAGCCGTCTATGAAGACCAGCTTGCCTCGGTGAAGAAGAGCCGCATTAACCGCTCGACCGGCCCCGTCGATTTTTCGCTGCTCACCGATGGTCTGCGGGCGGAACGCGAACAGGGCATTACCATCGACGTCGCTTACCGGTATTTCGCCACGCCTCGTCGCAAATTCATCATCGCCGATGCTCCGGGACATGAGCAGTACACCCGGAACATGGCGACCGGCGCGTCCACGGCAGACTTGGCTGTCATTTTGATCGACGGAACAAAAGGGCTACTCCCACAAACGCGCCGTCACGCCTTCATCGCTTCGCTGCTCGGAATTTCCAACGTACTGGCCGCTGTCAACAAGATGGACTTGGCCGAGTATCGCGAAGATGCCTTCCACAAGTTACAGGACGATTTCCTGGCGCTTGCGGCTCAGTTGGGAATTGCCAGCGTGCAATGCGTGCCGATCAGCGCGCTGGAGGGTGACAACGTTGTCGACCGCAGCAGGCGCATGCCGTGGTATCACGGCCCAACGTTGCTGGAACATCTCGAAACTGTCCCTCTTCCCGAAAGAGATTCGCTGCAAAGCTTTCGCTTCCCGGTACAAACCGTGATTCGCCCTGACGCCACATTTCGTGGCTTCGCCGGCCGCATCGCAAGTGGAGCCATTCATCCCGGCGATCCCCTCGTCGCGCTTCCTTCAGGGCGAAGAACCCGCGTGCGCTCCATTGTGACCTACGACGGCGAACTGCCTCAGGCGTCTTCCTCGATGTCCGTGACCTTGCAGTTGGATGAAGAGATTGACCTCAGCAGGGGCGATATGCTCGTTTCGCCTGGCCGACTGCCGAAAGTCTCAAGGAAATTCCACGCCAGCGTCGTCTGGCTTCACGGAACACCTCTCGAATTGGGCCGTACTTATCTTGTCAAACACACCGCTCGCCAAACGAAGATCCGGGCGCTCCGCATTCGCCATCGCGTCAACGTTAACACCTTGGCAGAAGAGCCTGCCACTCGATTGGAAATGAATGAAATCGGTTCCGTTGATTTCGAGACGCATGTGCCCCTGTTTTTCGATCCCTACTCCAGTAACCGCACGATGGGCAGCTTCATTTTGATCGACTCAGCAACGAACGCCACTGTGGGCGCGGGGATGATTCAGGAATCCGTCGCGGCGGTGCAACTCGCAGAGGAACCCGAAAACGAATTTGCTGCCTCCGGCGGACCTGCTATTCCTGTTGCGCCTGGGGAACGATACGCACGTCATGGCCATTTTCCGGGCGTTGTTCTACTCGAAGGTCGATCAGCGCTTGCAGAACGGTTGGAGCGTTTCCTCTTTGACGTCGGCCTCGAGGTTTTACATCTGAGTCGTTCTGAATTCTTCGGAGATGCGTTTGTCGAGACGGTCCGCGTGGCAAGGGCGGCCGGGGTCATCGTCCTCTACTCCGGCGGCGCTCTCTCCCGGGAAACAAAGGACCGGATCGCGCTGGAATTCGACAATCGTTTTTTGGACGTTGCTGGCGCACCAGAACTCCCGTTCGACGAGGAACAAGCCGTCAGGCACGTCCAGGCCTTTGCGCGGTCCCTCCGGTTTGTTGATGAACAGTCAAGGATTCAGCAAAAGGTGAATTAAATGAACGTAGAACACTTCGCCAACGTAGTCGAAAATCTCCCGCCAGAACAGGCCCTGGACGCTGTGCTCGCCGCCGGGGAGAGCACCCGCGTTTGTCTGACCAGCAGCTTTCAAGCAGAAGACATGGCCGTCCTGCACATGCTGCGCAAACGCATTCCAGACGTCCCGGTGTTATTCCTGGATACCGGCTATCACTTCCCGCAGACCTACGAATACCGCGACCGGATGACGAAGTTGTGGTCGCTGCGCCTCCTCAACGTTCTCCCATCGAGAACCGTCCCGGAACAAGAGTCGGCATTCGGCATTCTTTACCAAACTGATCCCACGCGTTGCTGCCAGTTGCGCAAGGTCGAGCCTCTTCTCGGAGCACTGGAACCATTTGACGTTTGGTTTACCGGTTTGCGCCGCGAACAGTCTCCAACGCGCAAGAATCTCAAGAAGGTTGAGCTTCACCGTCTTCCCACTGGCAAACAACTCTGGAAGGTCAGCCTTCTCGCGGACTGGAAGTGGGAACAAGTCTGGGACTACACGAACGCGAACGGCATCAGCCACCTGCCTCAGTACGACGAGGGTTATCTCAGCATCGGCTGCCAACCGTGTACTGCGCTGCCCGTTGATCCAAACAATCCCAGATCCGGGCGCTGGGGCGGAACAAAGTTGGAATGCGGCATTCACACCTTCTCAAAGCGAGCCGAGGCATGAACTTCTTTATTGGTTTCCTGATCGCCGTCGCCGTTGGTCTGACCAGTATTGGCGGAGGCAGCTTCACTGTGCCCGCGCTCATTTTGATCGTGGGGCTGACGGCTGGTGAAGCTGTGGGCACAGCGTTCGTCTTCGCTGGAGTCCTACGCTTGATCGCCGCGCCCTTCTATCTCCTGGGAAGAAACTTTCACGCGCGCTATTTGTGGTTGCTTCTCCTCGGGGCCGTCCCCGGTCTCCTCCTCGGCACGTTGGTGCTGCGACTTATAGGACAGGAGGGAGGAAATCCGGTCGTCATCATCCTGCTCGGAATCCTGCTCGCCGCGTCTTCCAGCGTGACGTTCGCCCCGCGCGTACAGAATCCAGGTTTCGCTCGAAAGAATTCCCGCTGGTTGCCTTGGCTCGCGCTCCCCATCGGCGTGGAATCTGGATTTTCCTCCGCCGGAGCCGGCGCTCTCGGGACCGTGCTGCTTTTGAACTACTCGGAAATGACGCCGCCACAAGTCATCGGCACGGACCTGGTTTTTGGCCTCGTCCTGGCGGTGATCGGCGGCGCGTTTCATTGGAAGTTTGGCGCGATTAACTCTCCGGTTCTTCTCCAACTCCTGGGCGGTGGAGTTCCTGGCGTTGTACTCGGATGCGCACTGGCGCGGCACGTTCCCGCGCGAAAGCTGAAATTAGTCGTCGCCATGGTCGCGATTTTCGCGGGAGTCCAGCTTGTCTGGAACGGCACTCGCACCTTGTTGGCAAATCGAACAGCGGCAGCGGTGAGGATTGCGGCTCGGCATCAGTAAGAAATGACAGCTACGTTGTAGTTGCGAAAAGAATGATTCGCAAAGAAAACTTAGCTGGATTGCCCGCGAATGATCCGGATAGCGTCAGGTAGGGCACCATCGCTTCGCCCGTTGCTGCCTGTCTGGATCTCCACCCCTGTGGAATCATCGCGTTCGCTGCCTTCCCCGGGCGCCAGAAAAAGGTTGGCTTCGACAGCGTGCTGCTTGGTGTACAAGTCGTAATAACGCCCACCGAAGGCGTAAAGGGTCTCGTGGGTTCCGCGCTCAATAACGCGCCCCGCCTCCACGACCAGAATTTGATCGGCGCGTCGAATCGTCGAAAGCCGGTGCGCGATTACAAACGTCGTGCGCCCCCGCATGAGGTAGCGTAGCCCCTCCTGAATCAGCGCCTCCGATTCCGAATCGAGACTGGATGTGGCTTCGTCGAGGATCAGTATCCGCGGATCGGCCAGGATGGCCCGCGCAATGGACACGCGCTGCTTCTGTCCGCCAGAAAGCTTGACTCCGCGTTCGCCAACCACCGTGTCATACTTGTTCTCAAAAGACTCCGCGAACTCGTCGACGCGCGCGATGTGGCAAGCGGCGAGGATTTCTTCTTCCGCTGCATTGGGCCGCGCAAAGGCCACGTTTTCCCGAATCGTTCCATCAAAAAGAAAAGTCTCCTGCAGCACCACGCCGAGCTGCGTTCGATAGGAATTCAACTTCACGGTCGAAAGATCCACGCCGTCGGCCAGGACGCGTCCACTCGACGGCACGTAGAACGCCGCAATCAGTCCGATGATCGTCGACTTTCCGGCACCAGAAGGCCCGACTAACGCTGTGACCGTTCCCGGTTCCGATCGGAAACTCACGTCGTGCAGAACTTCCTTCCGCGTGTCGTAGGCAAAGCTCACGTTTTCCATCTCTACAAGCCCGTTCACTCGATCGAGCGCCTGCGTCCGCCCCGGCTCATCATCTTCGAGTTTCTCATTCAGGATTTCACGCGTGCGCTCCAGACCAGTGATGGCCTCGGTGATTTGCGTTCCAATCGCCACGATCTGAAAGACGGGAGCAACCAGCAGGCCCAGAAAAATGTTAAACGCAAAAAAAGTCCCCAGCGTCATCGTGCCCCCAAGAATCTTGTGCGCGCCTAGTTCCATAATAATCGCGCTGACGATTCCCATCAGCCCGGCGGCGGAAAGACTCATCAGCGAAGTAGCCGTAAGCGTTTTTAGAACATTGTCGAGCAGACGCTGCACACCGCCGGCAAAGACACCCTCTTCACGCTCTTCGGCGTGGTAACCCTTCACCACGCGGACTCCGCTGAGCGATTCGGTAAGGCGCCCGGTGACTTCCGCGTTGATTTTCGGCCGTGCGCGAAAAATTGGCCGAATTGTTGCAAACGCTTTGTTAATCCCATATCCGAAAACCAGCAGGATGCCAAACGCCACCGCCGTCATAGTCACGCTCGTATGAATCAAGTACACCAGCGCGATGACCGCGGTCATGATTCCGCCGACAAACTCCACCAGGCCCGTCCCAATGAGATTCCGCACGCCTTCCACGTCGCTCATGATGCGTGACACCAACGCGCCCGTTTTGTTGGCGTCGTAGAAGGAAACCGGAAGCCTGCCGATGTGTGCCTGCACTTGACGTCGCAGGTCGGCAATCATTTTTTGCGCGGACTTGGAGAGCAGTTGCGTCAGCGTGAACGATGTCAAGCCCTGAATAACCGTAGCGCCGAGCACACCCAGCACAATCGGAGTCAGCAGTTGGATTTGCCGTTTGCTGATGACGTTATCTACCAAATACTTCGTCGAAGCGGGCAGAACTAATCCAGCAAGGCGATTGATGGCCATAAGCACAAAGCCCAGCGCCAGCAGCCCGCGCCTCGGTTTGATCAGCGCCCAAACGTCCGGAAGATTCTTCCACGCGCTCTTCTTGCGCTTCTCACTCTTGGCTGCTGTTGGGGATGCCATTGCCGTGGCCATGATTCTTGGATGAAGTGTGCTCTCCGTGGTTAGATACCGGTCACGTCTGTACGACTACGTTGCGAAGGCGCAGCGGAGGTAACCGATACCTTCAGTCGCCGGCGGTTCCCGCGCGGGGCACGCTGGCCCTGGCGGGCCGATCCAGGCTCAACACACTGGAGATGAACTCGCTGATGGTGATTCCCAGGTGGCCCCAAAGCCTTCGCTTCAGGCTGGTGTAATCCTGTGTGCCGCTGAAGAGGTCGCCCATCAATTGCCGGAACACCGGGCTGCGCCGCATGAACTGCACCATGCGCGTTGTTACCGCGCTGCCCAGGAACGATCCGCGATAAAACCGCCGAACGATGCGCGCCGCGAATTCCAGTTCGGCGCAGAAAGTAGCCTTCACCCAGGCAGGATATTTCTCCGGGCATCCTGCGGCGAGAGAGCGCCCCAGCAGTTCGCCGGACCGAATGGCATAGAAAAGTCCCTCGCCAGTGAGCGGATCGACCCACGCCGCCGCATCTCCTATGAGCGCCCAGTTCTTTCCGAACACACTTCGTTCGGAAAGTGTGCGCTCTTTAGGCGACGGCAGCACGTGGCTGTAAAACTTTGCGCCCTCCGTCGGTATGTCGTGCTTCTCAACAAAGTCCTGCAGGTGTCCGCGCAGCTCCGCGCTTGAATGCGAGGACATGCTCCCGCAAATGCCTACCGAGAGATGATCGCAGCGGGGAAATGACCAGATGTAGCCTTCAAACTGCGGCAAGAACTTGATGGTGATGGCGTCTCTCGTCTGCGGAACGAAATAGCCTTGCGTCATCTCCAGTTCGTCCCGTTGTAGCGCCCGTGTTTCGGGAACCAGTTGATTGCGCGCCCCTGCCGCAAGTACCAAGAAATCTGCTTCCTTCCATTCGCCTTCCACGCAATACCGCGGCTTCGCCGTAGTGGTGTCCACGCCCATTACGCGGGAACGTTGCACGTTGCAACCGGCATCCCGCGCGCGGTCCAGGAGCATTCCGTTCAGCACCGTCCGCGAATAGATCACGATCGGATGTGGCATCTCGAGCGTGGCATGATGCTCTTCGCTGCTGATGAGCTCGACGGAATTCACCAGTTTCTTTGGGTAGGAATTATCGAGCAGGAAAGGGAAGCACTGTATTGCCTTGTGCGTCAGTCCGCCGCCGCAAGGTTTTTCCCACGCCAAATGCTCGTCAAAAAGATTGACTTTATGGCCCGCGCGCGCGAGCTGCTCACCGCACATCGCGCCGGACGGTCCGCCGCCGACGATTGCAATTTGGGCCATGATCGTTTCTCGCTGAGCGCTCCGTCCTGCGCTGGGAACCGGTGCGAAGAGTTCCCTTGTTGATGGATACTATGGTGATGGGGCGGCTAGGTGAGGGGAAAGATCACCAGGCAAAAGCCCGCGAGGAGTATAGCACCGAAAAGCGCCGCCGCCCCTGCTGAGCCGGTTTCAGTACGCACTATGTCCATACCGCTCCGCTGTATCAAATTGAACACCGCCATGTACACCGACAGCAGGCCCATCAGAATCTCTCCGTTGTGCAATATCAACACGCCGCCCATTAAGGCTCCCCAAGAGATAAGCCTTAAAGTCAAGGCCAGCGCCAGCCTCCGCCCCCTTTTTCCTATTTGCACCGGGCCAAGCAAAACTTCTTCTGCGAAGTGATACGGAAGCACGACCACCACGAAAAACGGAAAGCGCGCCCACTTTGCCGCAGTCAGCCAAGCCTCGTAAAATGTCAAATCAAACCACGCGGTGGCGAGTAGCAGCAGGAGTCCGGCGAATGACGCCGCGAGCAAGTCGCGAGTGGAACTCGCAGGTGCCTGTCGCTCGGCGCTCCAATGCGTCAAAGCCAGCCCCACTCCGAGCAGGAGCAGGAAACTGGCAAGATAGTCGCCCTGAAAGAGCCCGATCCTTCTCAACGGAATCCAGTATCGCAAAAGCAGCACGATTACCGCCGAGCCGGCCGCAAATTCCAACAGAAGTCGTGGCACGCTGATGACAGTGCCAGTAACGGCGATTTCTGCGCCCGTGTTTTTTCCAGTGACTTCTCTCAGAAACGGTCCCGCAATCAGCAGGATCCCCACGAAGCCGGCCAGCGCACCGAAAAGTGACCGGTGCGAGGGCAACACCTCAGTGGGAGCCAAACGCAGGACTTGTGCAGCCCAGTTCTGTGAAGCGCGCATCGCGGCGCCGCTGAAGAGAATGCTGACGTGCGACGCACCGGGAATCTCAAGAAATTTCGAGGTCGCATCGTTTCGCAGTGCAACCAGATCGGCTGCATTTCCACGCATCGACTGCAGTTCGCGCGAGCCAACAATCACCAGCGAATTCGGCGGCAGTTCTGGCGGGTCGGTGAAAAGCAACTTCTCCGGAGTCACTCCGTGAGCGGCCCGCATCGGCGCTGGCGAGATCGCAATCAAGCCCGCAACGGGAACCCGCGAGGCGATGCGTTCCGCGATGGCGCCGCCCATGGAATGGCCTGCGAGAATCGTACGGTTGGCATCGATGACTCCGCGCGACAGCAGTTCGCGCAGGAGTGCCTCTCCGCACTGTTCCGCTCGCGCCGGAGAAAACGGCCCTGGCGTTCGCCCATGCCCAGGCAAATCGGGAACGTAGACGCGAAGGCCCTGCTCCGCGAGGCCCCTCGCCATAAAAGACATGATCTTCTTGTTTGCCGAAATTCCGTGAAACAGCACCACTGAACCCTGCGCCGCCGTGCCCGGCTTTTCTACGATGGTAGTTTCCAACCGGCAGCCTTCCGCATTGAAGATATACGTCCGTTCCTTGTAAGGCGCCGGCAGCGCAAGCCACAATCCCGCTGCACAGAGCAATACGCCCGCAATCGCCCGCACCGCCTGCCGTAATTTCATCGCCCGCCACTAGTAGCGGATCAGTCTCCGATTTGCAAGTTTATCTGGCATGTGGATTACTTCCGAGTCGCCCGTCATCCGACCCGCGGGACCGGGCTCGCAAATCCTTGGTTTGTCTTGCGTCTTCGCCAGAGATCGACGGCAGATTGCGGCTGTGCCCTTCTCAGCGCTAGACTGCGGACGCCGCGGCGTATCGAACTCTCTAGTTCGCCGACTACTCAAGAGACGCCTCGTCTGCGTTGGCGATTCAATCGGCAGGCTAGGAAGTGCTGCGAGGTCGCCTCATGGTGCGTGCCATCGATTTTGAAATCCGTTGTGCGGGGCTTGCGGACGTGCAGGAGATCGCTGCTGCACACCTGGATTCCATTCGTTCGATTGGCGCGCTGTACTACCCGGCCGAAGTCGTGAGCGATTGGGGTGCTCGGGTGAATGGCGACCTTTACGTGGAGGCCATGGCCCGAGGGGAGGTCTTTTTCATTGCAATTGGTGAGCGGGGCGGTCAGCCCGAAGTGTTAGGTTTCTCGTCGCACCGGATCGATGAGGCCCAGCATCGTGTGGCCGTCTACGTCAGAGGTGAAGCTGCCAGACGTGGCGTAGGGTCGGCTTTGTTCCGGTCGGCCGAAGCCGCAGCAATCGCCGCTGGCGCAACGAGTATTCACATCGATGCTTCACTTGCAGCAGTCGAGTTCTACAAGGCGAATGGCTTCGAGGAGGTAGGTCGAGGAAAGCATCGCCTGTGGTCTGGCCGATCAATGGCGTGCGTCTTTATGCGAAAGAAGCTAGCTTCAACCGGACGTTCAGTCGCCGTCTAACACGGAATCTTGGTGTTGAACGATGCTCACTGATGACGATTCTGGATGGATTGTTTGAATGAATAAGTCATGGAGGAGCGCTTGGTGTAAAAAAGCTGAACTCAGCGACCGCGCTGATTCAGATACAACC
>MNDE01000039.1 GCA_001914785.1 Acidobacteria bacterium 13_2_20CM_57_17
TGGCGCTCCAGAGAAAGTACGCCCTTTTTTCTGCTCCAAAAACCGAATTTACACAAAAGAAGTTACGCTACCCTTGCAAGTGGTTTGGACGCTGGGGGATAGCGGAGTGATTGTTTCAGCTTGTAATTGGGAAGTGCGTGAGAATGCGGAGCGTCGGAGCGTGGACTCTGCGCGTAAATCAAGGCTCGGAGCCCCCATTTTCTGGGAGCGCATCTTGAGTAATTTCGTGACGGTTCAGTTTTTTGAGAGTTCCCCCATGAGCCTTTCGCCTACAGCTATTCGGATCGGCGAGTTTGGCGGCAAGATTCCAATGAGCCCCATGATAGGAACGCGTTTGCCGAGAGCAGCACTTATAGCATTCAAGGCGTTGATGCTTTCGAGCGGTCCCCCAATGCTGGTCTCGTATAAGACACGGCTAGCTTCCTGTAGCTGAACAGAGAAGCCAGCCTCTTTCAGCGCGTTGTAAATCTGTATTCCTAGGCTGCCGCTGTTTCCTCGAGATATTTCAACGGTGATGTGGATGTCTGCGTTGGCGACGGGGCGAAGCTCATCTACGATTTCCCGAGTCTGTGAAATGGCAAGAGATCGGGGCGCGATTGCGGATGCCAGCTTTACTCTTGCGATGTGTTCGGCCTCGGCCTTTTGATTTGCGATAGCCGCCCGTTCCTCGGCAACAGCAGCTCGTTCGATAGCCGCGCCTGCCGCCTGCCTCGCGTCTCCAGCTTCCTTATTCAGTCTCGCTATCTCCGCCTGCCTTTTTTGGTCTTCGAAATGAACCAAACCTTGCAACCGGCGATTCAAGATCCAATGCCGGACTCCAAAGCCGACTTCGCCGACAATTCCAATAGCCACAAGGACAGCAAATACTTGAATCAAAGTGTCGAGGAGAGCAAGTGAGGATTCGAGATCGCCAATCTTCCCGGACATATTCAAGCGCTCTCCCGACAACTGCGCGAAGAAACGTAAGTCTACTATAATTTATCGAGTATATAACGCCCATCCGTTTGGACCCGGCGGCCCCGTTCATGGCAGGGGACGGGACAACTGTGGCGTGGCTTGCGGGCGAGTACGCCGTCGGCGTTACAAGAGAGGGCACGATGTATCGTGCCCCTACGGGTGCCGCGGGCGGGACACGAAGGGCAGATGCGCGCGAGTAGGCTTGCATGCCTGAAGAGAAGAAATTTCATCGCCGGTCGATCCGATTGCGAGGAGTGGACTATTCGGAACCAGGGGCGTATTTCATTACGATTTGCGCCGCGAGACACAGGGATATTTTCGGCAAAATTGAGAATGACCGAGTTGCTTTGAGTCCGCTTGGAGAAATCGTTCGAGCGTGTTGGGTCGAGATCCCCGACCATTTTGCAAGTGCATCGGTGCAGGAATTCGTGGTGATGCCCAACCATGTGCACGGAATAGTTGGGTTGACCGTAGGGGCACGATATATCGTGCCCCTCGATCCGAAGGCGAGGACTCCGGAGAAGTTTCAAAAGCCAGTGAAAGGCTCCATACCGACGATTATCCGGACGTTTAGGGGAGCAGTTGCGCGCCGGGCAAGAAGAGAATTGGGAGTCAGCGGTAATGAGATCTGGCAACGAAACTACTTCGAACGCGTACTGAGGGATGGAAAAGAATATGCGGACGCGAGTCGATACATCCTCGAAAACCGCCGGCGGTGGGAGTGGGATAGGGAAAACCTTGAGCGAAGAATGAAGCCTTTCGACGAGTAGGTGGCAAGATCAACTGATCGCGCCGCGAAGAGGGGCACGATGTATCGTGCCCATACGGTAAAAAGCCACTACAGGAGGAAATAGTCGCTCAATACGCCATGGGGCCGACTTCTTTTTCCACTTCGGCGATATCCACCATGACGATGGCGTCCCACGGGCAGCCATCGAGGAAGCAGCCGTCGGGGCCTTTGCTGAGGCATTTCTTGCAGCCGATGCACTGGATGGGGTCAATCTGGATGCGTCCGAACGGCGGATTGTCCTCGTCCGGCACCCAGAACATGCAATCTTCCACCGGGCAGTACTCGACGCAGGCCGGCGAGCCCGCGCAACCGGTACAGCACTCGGTAATGACGGCAAGTTCTTTGGGCTTTTTCTTGCGCGCGGTGGCGATTCCCTTGGAGCGCGGCTCGTGCTTCAGCTCGTCGGGCACCATTCCGGGCGCTTTTGCGACATCGGGTGCGTTAGCCATTTGCAGAGATTTTACCTTGAGTGTCAAGCCCTTGCCAGCGCGGTTTTTTTCCGCAAGCACGGGTCTAAAGACCCGCCACTACAGCCCATGCCTCGCTTGCTACAATGCCGGTGCGTCCGAATCCTCTTCGCCTGCACACCATGTTCCCCAAACCGTTCTACAAACACCTCTTGCCCGCGCTCCTCGCCGGACTTGCGTTGCGCCTCTTTTTCATCTGGCGCTTCCCTTTCTATTCGGGCGATACGGCCTACTACGAAGAGTTGGCCCGCAACTGGCTGTATCGCGGAGTTTACGGCTTCTACTCCCACGGGCAGCTTCTTCCCTCGGATGCGCGCGTCCCCGGCTATCCGGCGTTTCTGGCCGCGATTTACTTTCTGGCTGGAACGGGACGCAAAGCCGTCATGCTGGCGCAAGCGTTTGTCGATCTTGCGACGTGCGTTATGGCCGCGGGCATCGCCAGTCGCCTGGCGGCGGATGCTCCCGACGCGGTGCGCGGCCGCGTCGCAACTGTAGCGCTTTGGCTGACGGCGCTCTGTCCCTTCACCGCGAACTACGCGGCGGTGCCACTGACGGAAGTGCTGGCGACGTTTTTCACCACGCTCGCGCTGTTGATTTTTCTGTCGCCCGCAGGAATGGAGTTCGATCGAATCTCCTCGAAGCGCGATGGGGGCCGCGCCGCAAGAAATTGGTTCGCCGGCGGACTGGTGGTTGGCCTCGGAACGCTGGTCCGGCCGGAAACGCCGCTGCTTCTTGCGGCCGTGCTGATCGCGCTGTGGCTGCGCCATCACCGTCACGCGAATTGGAAAAAACTCGAAGCCGCAACGCTGTGGATGGCCCTTGGCCTGCTGCCGCCGCTGGCGCCGTGGGCCGCGCGCAACGCGCTGAGTCTCGGTCGCGTGCAGTTTCTCGCCCCGCGTTACGCGGAAACGTATGGCGACGTCCTGCCAACAGGATTTTATGCGTGGACGCAAACGTGGATGTTTCGCTTTCGCGATGCCTATCTCTTCACCTGGAAATTGCCGTCGCAGCCGATCGAATTGAAAAATGTTCCTTCGTACGCCACGGATTCGCCTGAGGAATTTTCGCGCGTCGCTTCCCTGCTGGACCGCTACAACCGCGGGCACGGCATGACGCGCCAACTCGACTTCGAATTCGCGGAGTTGGCGCGGGAACGGGCAGAGCGCCATCCGATTCGTACTTATGTGTGGGTTCCCATCGAGCGCGCCGCGGCGATGTGGTTCACTCCGCGGATTACGCTGCTGCCCTACTCCGGCCGGCTCTGGCCGCTCGCGGAGAGTTACCACAACAATCCGGCGGACTTCGAAGTCACGCTCGGCTTGGCGCTGCTCAATGTTGTTTATGTTGGAATAGCTCTTGCCGCCGCGTGGTTCTGGCGCACGAATCCTGGGGTGTTACTGATCGCGACATTCATCGTTGTTCGCACGGCATTCTTCACGCAAGTGCAAACCTGCGAGCCGCGCTACGTCCTGGAGTGCTTCCCCGCCGTGCTGGCTGTGGCCGCGCAACTTTTCCGGCGCTCAGTGCAGGGACGGCGCGCGAAACCCGTGCTAGCAAATTCGAAGTGAATTTTTCTTATTGGACGTTCACTTTGGTGTCGGATTGTTGATGCGGCGCGATCTCGACGCTTTCTCCGCCGGCCAGATATTTTTTCAATACATCCGGATCGTCCCACTCCAAATCCCAGCCGTCTTCAATGGCCATGAGCGTGTAACGGCCCGGCACGACGGCATTCAGCGAGAAAGTTCCATCGGAATCGGATTGGTCGCGGCGAAAAAGTCCAGGATTGCTGCGCAGATCGAGCGGCGCGAGAACGATCATTACGCCGGAGACCGGCTTGTCTTTCTTGAGTGCTGTGCCGGTGATGTGGCCGGTGCCTTTCGAAGCGTTGATGGTAACGCTCACGTCCTGCGCGCCGACGATTTGAAAGGAACGCCCGGTGGTCTTGATGCCGGTGGAGGAGAGGCTGCGAATAAAGAGGGCTTGCGGCTCGATGATGACAAGCTCATAGCTTCCCATTTCAGAGGGATTGTTCTTGAATGAAAACTCGCCTGTTGCGGAAACGTCCGCGGTAAAGCCCTGCCCGGTTGTGAGATTTCGAAGCAGAACGCGAGCAGGTTGCGGAACAGGGGAGGCGTCGTCCAGTTTGAGAATTCCACTGACCACAACGGAGGGGGCGCTTTGCGTCGCGTCAATTTCCGCGTCATTCGAAACCTGGAGGCTCTGGGTGCGGCGCATCGTCGCGTTCCCGTTCGGAGTCATCACTGCGAGGCTCACACGACCCGGAGGAACACCACCGACTTCCATCAAGCCGGGAGCCACTTGATGGAAAGAAACTGGGACGTGAATTTCGCGGCCTTCCGCAACAGACTGCGTGACTTGAATGTTTACGCCTTGATTGGGATCCGCGGCAGGCGCTCTGACCAGGAAGTGGAGAGCAGGGATAGGGCGAAGGCGAAAATCGGCGATAGCCATTTCGCCAGCATGAAGCGCAAGAGGGGCGGCGCCGGCAATGTCATTCGAATCGGGAAAGAACATCACGGGATAAACGACATCGAGAGCCTGGTCCTGTTGAGAGAAAGACGAAGAGTCGGCTTCCTGAACGTTCTGGTTATCCTGGCTCATACGATGACGAGTATTGTGCTGCGCATACCAAGGCCGGGCGGAAACAGAGACGAAGTAGGTCCCAGGAGACAGGTGCCCAAAATGATATTGGCCTTGATCGTCGGTTGGCCTCTGGCCGAACGAGGAAGTGCGGCGCCGGCCTCCGACAAGATTTTCGCGGAAGAGCATGACCATGGCGCGACGGACGGGATCGTCGGATTCATCGCGGACTTCGCCGGAAATGGACGCGGAAGGGCGCAAACCGAAAGTCAGATTTTCCGATTCCAAGCCCGGACCAACGGCGATCGCGGTCGTGAAGTTTTCGTGTTGCTGATACATCTGAGGGAAGTAGCCGCGGTGATGAGCAGTCAGGGAGTATTTGCCGGGAAGCACGTCGGCGAAAGCGAATCGGCCTTCGGGGTCCGTGAGCTCGGTGCGGCCAGAATCGAGAGGAACACGCGCACCAGCGGACGCTGAAACATTTATGCTGACCGACGCGCGGACGAGCGGCTGGCCGGTGATGGCGTCGATGACTCTGCCACTGATTCGAAAGGAGGAAGGAGCGGCGGGAGCTTGTGGTTGAGCTGGCTTTGGATTTTGCGCCTGCTGAAAAAATGCGAGAAGCAGAATTTGTAGTAGTTTGAGTGCGAACATGAGAGTCACTCTTCCACCTTTACGGCTTCGAGCTCGATTTTTGCCTTCTGGTCAGGCGACAGCGTAATCCCGCTGGCTCGCACAAGGTATTTGCGCATGACGTCCGGATTTCTGTATTCGAGCTGCTCGGGATGGTCAACGGCAAGGAATTTGTATTCGCCGGGCGGAAGAAACGGCATCTGAAAGAATCCTTTCGGATCGGTCAGCTGAATGATTGGCGGAGTGGAAGAATGTTCGGAAAAGGCGAGAACGGTGGCGGTGAATGGATGATTGTCGAGCGAAACAGTTCCGTTGAGGGAAGCTCCGTCATCTCTAAGGGTAATCTCGATGGGCTGCGGAGCGCCGCCGGCTGGAATCGACAGATCGGATTGCAGAAGATTGGTGGGGCCGGAAGTGGCGGACTGCACGTAAAGCATGCCGTTGGGATTGATTTCAACTCCGTATGTGCCGGGAGGGATATTTTGAAGTTCAAGCGAGGCAGAACCGCGCTCGCCGACTTGTTGGGAGCCGTGGCGGGACTCAAACATCCCCGAGGTATGCGAGACAAGCTGAACGTAGGCGGGAAAATAGTTTTCTTGTTGCGTAAATCGTTCCGAGCCGGTTCGAGAGGAGATGACGCGCATGTGGATGGGAATGTTCGCGTTGGGTAACAGGGCGATGTGGATTCCGGAGAGATCGGCATTCACGGTTAGCGGCAGGGCGGCCGTCAGAGAACGGCCCGGGCCGATTTGGGGGCCAGGGGGAGGCGCGTTCGCCAAAAGCGTGTAAGTCCCCGAAGGGATACAAGGGATGCGGAAGGCCCCAGTTGCGGGATCAAATCGATAGCCAGATGCTAAGTGCTTTCCCGCGGAATTGAGCACTTGAAGGTTGGCAAACTGGCCTGCAGCGTAGCCGATGATTGTGCCGGCGACGCGAAAGCAAGGTTGCGGGGACAGAGTGAAATTGATTTCAGCCCGCTTGCCCGGGACCATGGGAATTGGGGAAGCGAGAGAAATATCCGAGCCTGCCGGATAATAGACTACCGGGAAACCGAGCGCCGCGGAATTTGAAGGGCCGGAGGCAATCGGCACCGAACTCCCACTGGGTCCTGCCGACAAGTAATACGTGCCGGGCTGAAGCTCGGCGATGCGGAATTCTCCGACTTCATTCGTCGCGCCGCCTTGGCGATCTTGCCAAACCCTGCGGCCGTTCTCGAGACGCTGGACCATCAGTTGAACGGGCAGGTTTTCGATGGGTTCGCCGTCGTCTCCGGTGATCCGGCCATAGATGACGCCTTCGGGAACGAGCTTGAGGATGGCCGGCGAAGCATCCGGCCCGATATCAATAACCGGCCTTCTAAATTTGGGAAGACCGCTTTCCAGCTCTTCTTCTGAGAAAAAGCCAGGCTTGCGAACGGTGATGGGGGTCTGGCCGGCGAAAAGGCCGTCAAATTGGAATTTCCCGTCGGGCCCAGTGAGGCGGGAAGACTGTCCATTCATATAGATTTGAACGAGAGCGCCGCGGATGGCCTCGCCGGTGACGGAATTGACGACCGTTCCGCTCAGAGAATACTTGTCCTGGATGGAGGACCGCAGAGATTGCGGGAACGCTAAGGAGCGCGAGGGAGAAAGAAAGCCTGCAAGAAGAAACAAGAAGATGGAGCGAACAACCATACCTGGTGCCTTTGAAGCCGGTTCTGTTCGGCGATAGTCTACAACGGCTGTGATGCAGTTTGATTGGCCGGATTTGCCTGCGGCTAGGCTGTTCACGCGCCACTAACAAACAAGCGGACCAGCGGAAACAGTTAACGCTTGACAAGAACGCGGTAACGAAGTATCTCAGCGACCGAAATGCGTGGCTGCCGGGTTAGGAGGTGTGGCCCGGACAGGAATATTTATCGTTCGAACGCGGCTTGGAACGGGGCTCGTCTGAATTTCGCAAGGACAAGCATGCTGGAGGTTCACTGTGACTTGGACACAAGGGTACGATCCCCTGGGGCATTGGTGGCTTTCGACGCTCGTCGCGGCGCTGCCGGTAGTTGTGTTACTTGGAGCATTGGCGGTGTTGCGCATTAAGGCCCACTGGGCTGCCCTCCTGGGCCTAGCCGCATCACTGGTGATCGCCGTCGGCGTATTCAAAATGCCTGCGGGGATGGGGGCGCGCACGGCGGTGTACGGCGCTTGCTACGGCCTTTTCCCTATCGGCTGGATCATCCTCAACGTCATTTTTATGTACGACATGAACTGCGCCTCAGGCCGCTTCAAAGTCCTGCAAGAGAGCTTGATGGGCATCACGCAGGACCGGCGTCTGCAGCTCCTGTTGATTGCTTTTTCGTTTGGAGCGTTTTTTGAGGGAGCAGCGGGGTTTGGCACACCCGTTGCGGTTACCGCGGCCATCCTGATTGGTTTGGGCTTCAAGCCGCTGCAAGCCTCGGGCCTTTCGCTCATTGCCAACACGGCGCCGGTGGCGTATGGGGCGCTTGGGACCCCACTGATTGCTCTCCAAACGGTTACCGGCCTGGACTTATTGAAGCTTAGTGGCATGGCCGGACGGATTCTTCCGTTCTTTTCTGTGCTGGTGCCCTTCTGGTTGTTGTGGGCTTTTGCCGGATTTAACGGGATGCTTGAAATTTGGCCTGCTGTGCTCGTTGCCGGGGTCTTCTTCGCAATTCCGCAATTCCTGGTGTCCAATTTTCATGGGCCGTGGCTGGTGGACGTGGTTTCGGCGGTTTGCTCCATGGCGGCGGTGACCGTCTTGCTCCTCATCTGGCATCCCAAGAAGATTTGGGGTTTCGAGGGACACGAAGCGGATCGCAGCGCGCGCGGCCAACACGGTCACAGCACCGGCGAGGTCGTTAAAGCGTGGACACCTTGGGTCATTCTAAGCGTGTTGGTATTTCTGTGGGGGCTCCCCAGCGTCAAGGCCTTTCTCGATAAGATCTCAATTTTCAAAATTCCCGTCAGCGGACTGCACAATCTGATTCTGCGGGTACCTCCAGTGGTCGCGAAAAACACGGCTGAGGGCGCGGTGTTTAATTTCAATTGGCTGTCCGCCACGGGCAGCGGCATCCTGGTCGCAGCCATCATTTCCGGTTTCGTGATGGGATTCGGCCCGCTGCAGATGCTTCGCCAATACGGGAAAACCTTGTACAAAGTGCGATTCTCGCTGGTTACTATCGCCGCCATGATGTCCATCGGATTCATGACGCGCTACTCCGGTCTGGACGCGACGATGGGATTGGCGTTTGCTCGTACAGGCACCTTTTATCCATTTTTCGGCACACTTCTTGGATGGCTGGGCGTTGCGCTTACGGGCTCGGACACCGCCTCAAACGTGCTGTTCGGCAGCTTACAGAAAATCTCCGCCACGCAGGTTGGCGTCTCACCGACATTGATGGCCGCAGCTAATAGCTGCGGCGGCGTGATGGGCAAAATGATCGATGCGCAAAGCATCGTTGTCGCCAGCACCGCCACGGAATGGTATGGCCATGAGGGAGACATCCTGCGTTACGTCTTCTTCCACAGCATTGCGCTGGCTTGCCTGGTAGGGATCCTGGTATTCATGCAAGCTTACGTCTTTCCATTCACCAAATTGGTCATCCATTGAGTGGGATGAACCGCTAAACCCAGAATCGTCAAAGCAGTTCCTCTTCTTCCATGACGCGAGTCTACGAAAGAAGAGGAATGCCTCTTCTTTCTAGGGAAGAGCCGTACTATTCTTCCTCTGGGCACAAAGATGGGCATGCAGACTTTCGATGAATTGCGAGCCATTGTGGGTAAGCACGGATTCATCTCTTCGCCCGAAGAGCTGCATACCTATGAGTGCGACGGATTGACGTATTTTCGCGTGATGCCCCGCGCGGTGCTCCTGCCAAGTTCCACAGAACAAGTTCAGGCGATCGTGCGAATCTGCCACCGCGAACGGATGCCGTTTGTTGCGCGCGGCTCGGGGACAGGCTTGAGCGGCGGGGCGCTTCCGGTGGAAAACGGAATTGTCATCAGCCTGGCGCGGATGAACCGGATTTTGGAAGTGGATTTCCCGAATGCGCGCGTGGTGGTTGAACCGGGCGTCATTAATCTGGATGTTACCGGGCGCGTGTCGCCGCAGGATTATTTTTACGCGCCCGATCCTTCGTCGCAATCGATCTGCAGCATCGGCGGAAACGTAGCGGAAAATTCAGGCGGGGCGCATTGCTTGAAATACGGATTCACGACGACGCACGTGCTGGGATTGGAAGTTGTTCTTCCTGATGGGACTCTGGTTCATTTTGGCGGAAAAACACTGGATGCGCCGGGATATGATTTGGCGGGTGTTTTCGTGGGTTCGGAAGGGACGCTGGGAATTGCAACCGAAGTTATTCTGCGTATCGTGAAGAGGCCGGAGTGCGTTCGAACGCTGCTCGCGGCGTTTCCATCCACGAACGAAGCGGGCGCAGCAGTGAGCGACATCATCACGGCAGGAATGCTGCCTGCGGCGATTGAAATGATGGACAACCTCTCGATTCAAGCGGCAGAAGCCGCGGTCCATGCGAACTATCCAAACTGTGGCGGATTGCTTCTGGTGGAGCTGGATGGTCCCGTGGCGGAAGTCGAAGCCTTGATGACGCAGGTAAACGAGATTTGCCGTTCGAATGGCGCGTCGGAAATTCGCGTGGCCCAGTCGGACGCGGAACGCGCGCTGGTTTGGAAAGGGCGCAAAGCCGCTTTTGCGGCGATGGGACGAATCTCGCCGAACTACATTGTGCAGGACGGAGTGATTCCACGCACCGCGCTTCCGCGGGTGCTGAGCGAGATTGAACGGCTCAGCAAAGAAGCGGGCGTGCGCGTGGCCAATGTGTTTCATGCGGGCGACGGCAACCTGCACCCGCTCGTGCTGTACGATCGCCGCATTGCTGGACAGGAAAAGGCCGCCGAGGCGCTTTCGGCGCAGATTCTCGAACTGTGCATCGCTGCGGGCGGTTCGATCACCGGGGAACACGGTGTTGGCGAAGACAAGAAGAAAGCGATGGCGAAAATGTTTGCCGAGCCGGATTTGGCGACGATGCAGCGCGTACGCTGCGCGTTCGATCCGATGCAGCTTTCGAATCCGACGAAGGTCTTTCCGACGCCGCGGCTTTGCGGCGAGAAACCCGGTGAGTACGTGCCGCATGCGAGTGAATCCGCGGGCATCGCGGAACGCTACTGATAGTTCCCGATGGATGCCGCAACCAAACACGAAGCCAGCGGCCTGCATTCGGCGCTGCGCTACAAATTCATTGCGATTGTGGGGAATGAGAATGTGCGAGCGGCGACTGCCGCGGATGCCGTGGCGGGGGTTCATCCGAAGCTGGTGATTGAGGTGGGAACGGAAAGCGAGATTGCGGAGATTCTGCGTCTTTCGAACGCGGCGGGGCTCGCAGTGATTCCGCGGGGCGGTGGGACGAAGCTCGGCTGGGGAAACTCACCCGAGCGCGCGGATTTGGTTTTGTCAACGGCGCGACTGAATGAAATCATCGAGCACGCCTGGGCGGATCTCACGGTGACTGTTGAAGCCGGTTGCACGATTCAGAGATTGCAGGAAACGCTTGCGGAGCACGGGCAGCGATTGGCGCTTGATCCGCTGTGGCCGGAAAAAGCCACCATTGGCGGAGTGCTTTCAGCAAATGACAGCGGAGCGCTTCGTTCGCGTTTTGGCGCGCTGCGCGACCTGATCATCGGTGCGACGATTGCGCTGCCGGACGGCACGCTGGCGAGCAGCGGCGGCAAGGTGGTGAAAAACGTCGCCGGGTATGACTTGCCGAAACTTGTCACTGGCGCTCTGGGCACTCTCGGCATCATCACGCGCGCCGTGTTTCGGCTCCATCCACTGCCGCGAAACACGCGATCTTTTTCCGTTGCGACGGCCAATGCCGAGGAAGCGCAGCGGTTCGCGCTCGCTGTGCAGGATTCGAAGCTCGCGCACACGTTTCTTCAATCGCACTTTTCCGATGACGCTTCACCGGTCTCCGACATTTTGTTTGAAGGCACGGAAGCGGGCTTAGTGGGGCAAGAAGCGCAACTGCGAAATCTGGCCGCTCCTGCAAGAGTTTTGGAGACTTCCACGTCAAGCTGGACGGCGCGCGAGAAGCTCTGGACCCTTGCTGATCCCGAGAATACGGTGATCGCAAAAATCAGCGTCTTGCCTGCAAACGTCGCTCGCACAATGAAACTGGTGGAGCACATTGCCAACGGGCAACAGGTCCGGTGGAGAGCGCTGGTGTATGCGACGGGGCTTGGATGGCTTCGCCTGGAAGGAAAAGTGGGAGCGTTGCGCGGCGCGCTTCAAGCGCTGCGTCGCGAATTGGAGAGCCAGGAAGGATCGCTTGTCGC
The DNA here is from genome assembly GCA_001914785.1 of Acidobacteria bacterium 13_2_20CM_57_17. Classification (GTDB taxonomy): domain Bacteria; phylum Acidobacteriota; class Terriglobia; order Acidiferrales; family UBA7541; genus Acidiferrum. The sequence continues at coordinate 11,799 of MNDE01000039.1, forward strand.
ACTCCATCATCCCGAGAAAATGCCGTCATTCGACGCCTGGGGGAACGCGGGTGATGCGCTGCCCTTGATGAAAGCGGTGAAGCAGCAGCTCGATCCAAAGAGTACGCTGAACCCTGGCCGGTTTGTAGGTGGCATCTGATGGAGGAATTGACCATAAAACAGGACTGCGCCAGTGCGTTTGACGCGCATCATCCGCCTTCGAACGAGATCATTGAAAAGTGCGTGCATTGCGGATTTTGCTTGCCGGTGTGCCCCACGTATGTTTTGTGGGGCCAGGAGATGGATTCGCCACGCGGGCGAATTTACCTGATGAAGGTTGCCGGCGAGGGCACCGCGGAAATGACCTCGAATTGGGTAAGCCACTTCGACAGTTGCCTGGGCTGCATGGCATGCATCACGGCGTGCCCCTCGGGAGTGGACTATGGGAAACTCATTGAGGCGACGCGCGCGCAGATCGAACGAAACACGGAACGTTCACGGGGAGAAAAACTCCACCGACGGTTTGTATTTGAAACTTTTACGCGACCGGATCGCTTGCGGCAAATGCGCTGGCCGCTGCTTGCCTACCAGAAAACCGGATTGCAGGCCGTCGTGCGCGGATCGGGGCTGCTGAAGCTGTTGCCGAAGAAGATTCGGGCGATGGAAGCGCTGCTTCCTAAGTTGGGACCGCGTGAGACGGTCGCCGAAGTCACGCCGCCAGCGGGAACGAAGAGGCGGCGAGTTGGCTTACTCCTGGGATGCGTGCAACGGGAGTTTTTTCCGCAGGTGAATGCGGCCACGACACGAGTCCTGGCGGCCGAAGGTTGCGAAGTTGTGGCGCCGAGGGAACAGCCGTGTTGCGGCGCGCTACTGGTTCACGCGGGTGAGGAAGCCGCGGCGGTGGATTTGGCGAAAAGGACGATCGAGGCGTTCGAACGCGCGAACGTCGAGACAATCGTCACGAATGCGGCGGGATGCGGGTCGAACGTGAAGGAATATGGCCATTTGCTCCGGGATGAGCCGGAGTATGCGGAACGAGCCAAAGTGTTTGCTGCGAAGTGCAAAGACGTTAGCGAAATCTTGGCTGAACTGGAACCTCGCGCCAAGCGAAGTCCATTGAAACTGAGAGTGGCGTTTCATGACTCGTGCCATTTGCAGCATGCACAGGGAGTGCGCTCGCAGCCGCGGTCATTGCTCTCCAAGATTCCAGGTCTGGAGCTTGCGGAGATTCCCGAAGCAGCGATTTGTTGCGGGTCCGCGGGAATTTACAACCTGGTGCAGCCGGATGCCGCGAACGCACTTGGCGACCGCAAGGCGGAGCTTATCGCGCCGTTGAAAGCGGATGTGGTGGCTACGGGGA